>JACPTB010000009.1 GCA_016192995.1 Candidatus Woesearchaeota archaeon | reverse complement strand
GCATAAAGGCATTTTAGTCAGAGCGAGAAAAAGAATTAACAAAACAAAAGAACTAGCATGGAAAATTCTTAGTTATAACATTGAACGATTGGGAAATAGCTTATTTAGGTTATGGGAAGCCATATCTCTCGGGACAGAGCCATTATTTCGTAATCTTTATATAGTTGGTTTAAAGCTATTATAGTATGGATGATTTAGATACTCAAATTATAGCTGCTTTGCAAAAGAATGGGAGGCTTGCATTTCTTCAATTATCTAAGAAGCTTAATGTTAGTGAAGGCACTATTCGCAATCGCGTTAGTCGTTTGCAGAAACAGAAGATTATCCGTCATTTTACTGTTAGTCTAACTACTGAAGCAAGCGCTTTTGTTCAGATCACTACTGATCCTCGCGTTTCTACGGCAACTATCTCCCAAAAAATAAAAGAGCTTGGTATTGATCAAATCTATGAATTAGCAGGAAGAATAACTATTGTTTGTTTATTAAGGACAAAAGGTTTGTCTGAAACCAATGATCTTGTTGAAGCAATAAGAACCATTGATGGGGTGCAGCAGACTGAAACGTTTCCTGTATTAAAAGTTGTCTAGGTACTTATCATGGCAGAAAGTACTTTCGCTGGTGTTTTGATTTCCACTCTTGTTAAGAAATATGGCAGTCCTTTGTATGTGTATGATGCTGCAGTTATTAGAAAACAATATCATACTTTGTTTAATGCTCTTACTTGGCAAAAAAAACAATTATTATATGCAGCTAAAGCAAATACTAATATGGCTCTATTGAAATTGCTTTGTAACGAAGGAGCTTGGCTTGATGTTGTCAGTCCTTTTGAACTTGAAATTGGTTTGCAAGCAGGATTTAAACCTCAGCAAATTCTTTATACTGTTAGCAGCATTACTGATGAAGAAATAAGATTTGTTATGAGTAAAAAAGTCTTGCTTAATATTGATTCATTGTCTGGTTTAGAACGGTTTGGCACGTTGTTTCCTGGTAAAAATGTTTGTCTTCGCTTTATGCCAGGTGTTAAAGCAGGCGGCCATAAATATTTGATGACCGGGCATAAAGAAACTAAGTTTGGTATTGCTTTCGATGAATTGTCTGCTGTAAATAACATAGTTAATCGATATAACCTTAAGATTATTGGGTTGCATGAACATACTGGTACTTATATCAAAAATATTAATTTATTTCTTAAAAGTGCAAAAAATATCTTAGATTGTGCTCATCATTTTCCTAATCTGGAGTTTATTGATTTTGGCAGCGGATTTCCCATCCCTTACAAACCTGATGAAAAAGAATTTGCTGTTGATGTTTTTGGTCGTGCGATAAGTTCTTTATTCTCTGATTTTTGCAAGAAGTACGGCAGAAATTTGTTTATGTATTTTGAGCCTGGCAGATATATTGTTGCACAAGCAGGAACGTTGTTAAGTACTGTTACTGTTATGAAACAACGTGGAACAACAATGTATGTTATTTTGGATACTGGTTTTAATCATTTAGTGCGGTCAACAATGTATGGCAGCTATCATGAGATTGTTAATGGTTCTTCTTCTCGAAAAAAGAAGAAATATACTGTTGTAGGGAATATTTGTGAATCTGGCGACATATTTGGTAAGGATAGAATGTTATCTGAAGTGCGTGAAGGTGATATTCTTGCGATTAAAGATGCTGGCGCATATGGGTTTAGCATGGCAAGCAATTATAATTCACGACCTTTACCTGCTGAAGTAATGATTGATAAAGGAAAAGTTACTTTGATTAGAAGACGGCAGAAGGTTGAGGATTTGTTGCGGGAGCAATTAGTATGAAATTAGAATATCACTTAGTAATAGTAATTAAAAGCACAAATAAATACTCAAAGAGAGTTAAACAAAATATGGGTTGAAATCAATGGGCTCAAGAGAAAAAAGAGATAATAACGGCATAGATGTCATAGTAGTACTCTTTATTTTATTTATCATTTATCTTTTGGGAAAAATATTCAGTTGGTGGTAATTCTTTATTTTTTTAAGGAATATTGACATAACTTTTATAAACATCATTATGTTACTTTGTATTGCGTGCAATGACTTCGTGAACACCAGCTGACGCTAGGATGATGAACGGAAGTAACTTATGAGCACGTACTTTTTATTTCTTCATCTATCAACTGCGTAGAAATCCTACTAATTCGTGCACATAGCATCTTCATAGAGACGTTGCAATAGAATAAAAATTATATATCTGAACGCATATTAATGATTTATGACCTGGCTCAAAGTAGTTGAACGAAAAGGACAGAGTATTTTGATTAGTTCTTATTTTTATAACGGTATTCAAACAAACTATTTTAAAGATGCCTTAGGGATTGCTATTGGATTAAATAAGTATCTTATTATAGATTATTCTAATTACTATGATCAAAAGGAAGTAGAAATCGCTAAGAACTTATTAGATAAGAAATTAAAGGAAACAAATTTTGAATTTCTGCAAATATTTTTTAATATTTTTTATAAAAAAGCACAGGAATTGATTGAATTTTCTAATGAAATTAAGCAGATGAAATCAAAACAACTAAAGAATAATATGTTCGGACTGTTTTTAACCTTCAGCAATAAATGCCTTGAGTTTGCTCCTGCAATGTATCTTCCTATTCTCGTTGAAAATATTGTTCAGGATGAGATAAAAAAGATTATTAAAGAAAATATCAAAACTAACAACTATGATTACTTTGAGTTATTCACATCATCTTCCAAACCAACCGAAGGATCTGATGAATTATTACATCTTTATAAAATTGCAAAGAATCCTGACCGTAAAAACATACAAAATCATCTCAGACAATATCAATGGTTGTCATATACTAAATGGAGTGGACAGTTATGGACTGAAAAAACGATCAAAGATAGAATTAAACAATTAGGTACTATTGATATTGATGAGAACATAGAGGAATTAGATCAATTCTATCACTTCAATAAACAAAAAACTAAAAAAATAATAACCAAATACAATATATTGAAAAGAGATGAAACTAAAATCTGGCTTGCAAAAGAGCTTGCTTATTTTAGGACCTATCGATTAGATGTATATACCAAAGTTGGTTATAATATTCTTAATTTATTTGAAATAATAAGCAAGAAGTTTGGTATCAATCGAGAAGACTTAGTATGTTTAACCTACCAAGAGATTTTAGATTTGCTGAAGAATAATAAGAAAGCTGATAAAGAAAGAATAAAACAAAGACAGAAAAATGCCTGGCAGATGAAATTTGATAAAGGAAAAATAGATATAACGCACAATAATTTTGAAATAAGAGAGAAACATGGCAGTAAAAATGTGGTATTAAAAGGAATTTGTGCCTTTCCTGGAAAAGTAAAAGGCAGAGTTAAGATTATTCGAGGAGTGCTTGAATTTAACAAGATGGAAAAAAATGCTATTCTCGTTACCTCAATGACTACGCCAGATTTTGCTCCTCTCATGGAGAAAGCTAAAGCCATTATCACTGATGAAGGAGGCATTACTTGTCATGCATCTATTGTTGCCAGAGAGTTGCATAAACCTTGCTTAATTGGTACAAAATATGCAACTAAGATGTTAAAAGATGGAGATATGGTTGTATTAGATACAGATAAAGGAATTGTGAAGATTATAAGGAAATAGAGTAGGATTTCTACGCAGCCCCTCTATTGTACGTAATAAGTCTTCTATGGTTTTAGTGCCGGTTCAGCTTTTGAAGTGTAGTTTTGATTGGATTTTTCTCTCTGGCACTCCGAAAAATCCCCGATGTTGACTAAAAAGAGCTTCACAATATAGGCACTAAAACCCCAGACTTATTACGTACCCTCTATCCAAACATCTTAATGTAGGTCTCGTCTTCTGCTTCTTTACGCTTGACTTTTTCAATAGCTTCTAGAAAATCTTTGTGCATAATCTTTATTCTGTTGGCGCGGATTGCAAAGTAACCTGCTTCAGTACATACAGCTTTGATTTCCGCACCACTAAACTCAGTCATCTTTTGAATTATTTCCTCAATTTTCACTTTTTTATCTAAACTCATTTTAGAAGTATGAATTTTGAAAATCTGTTTTTTACCATCATTATTAGGATTATCTACTTTAATTAATCGGTCAAGTCTTCCCGGCCTGATGATTGCAGGATCAAGAATATCTATTCTATTAGTACAACCAATAATTTTAACATTGTCAAGGTTTTTAAAACCATCGAGTTCTGCGAGCAATTGCATGAATGTTCTTTGCACTTCCCTTTCTCCTGAAGTACCAATTTCAATTCTTCGGGAAGCTAAAGAGTCTATTTCATCAATGAATACAATCGATGGTGCTTTGTTTCGCGCAAGCTCAAATATTTCTTTGACTAGTTTTGCTCCTTCTCCAATAAACTTCTGCACTAATTCAGAACCTACAATTTCAATAAAGGTTGATCTTGTTGAAGCAGCAACTGCTTTAGCAAGCAAGGTTTTTCCTGTTCCTGGAGGACCATATAACAAAATCCCTTTTGGCGGCTGGATGCCTACCTTTTCAAATAATTTTGGCGAAGTTAAAGGCAATTCAATAACTTCTTTAATTTCATTAATTTGTTCGGTTAATCCACCCACTTCTTCCCATTTTGTTTGCGGCTTTTCAATAATAACAAATTTTTCCACATTGAAGCGCTTGGTGTTATGAATCCTGTTCATAATACTTAAATTTTTTTGCTCAGTTAATACATGATCGCCAGCTTTTAATGGTTCGCAGTCAGCAGCAATATGAACTAAGAATTTATTTCCATTAGGGGTTTTAATAATTGCAGTATCCTTACTTGAAACTTCAGTTACTTCACATACCATTAATGCAGGCTGGCGCAGTTTATTTAATTCATGCTGTAATTGAGAAACTGTTTCTTTCAATAGCTTATTCTCTGCTTCCACTTTGTGCGCATTAATGGTATAAGAATACATGACACTCTCAAGTTCATTTTTTGCTGATGTCTCCATGTTGTTAAGAGAGTATTCATTGTTTTTAAATGTTTTGAAAATGATTTAATTAATAATAATTAAATCGTCTGTTGAAGAAGTTAGTTGTTTTAATCTATTATTTTCTAAGACATAGTCATCCTCTATTCTAATCCCATACTTTCCTGGAAAGTAAATTCCAGGCTCGATGGTGAAAACCATATTATTTTTGAACTCTTCTTTACTTTTATATGAAATGCCTGGCGGCTCATGCACTTCGGTGCCAAGGCCATGACCAAGTGAATGAATATAAAATTTATTTAGCTTACCAAACTTTTTTCTTATTAGTTCATCTGTTTTTTTAACTTGAAGTCCTATTTTTATTATCTTTCTTGACTCATAAATTGCTTCTAGCACTAATTGATAATGCCTGCGTTCTTGTTCTGATGGTTTTCCAATATATATTGTTCGTGTCATGTCTGAGCAGTATCCTTGATATCTTACGCCAAAATCAAGAACACAAAATCCTTTGTTCAACGTAACATTTTTTGGTGTGTAATGAGGCATTGCTCCATTTTCTCCAGAACCAACAATCACCGGGAATGAGATGGTGCAGCCATAGTGTTTTGCTTTTTGCTCAATGAAATTTGCAACATCAAGCTCAGTTTTACACTTCTTGAAATTTTTTATCAACTCAGTAAATATCTTATCGCCGATACTGCAAGCTTTTTTAATAGCTTTAATTTCACACGATGTTTTTTGCTCTCTTATTTGGTAGATAGTTTTGTTGATATCAACCCATTCCACGTCTTTTATCATTTTTTTTAACGAATCAAATTCGTTAATAGTGAGAACTCCTTTGTTAATGCCTATTTTCTTGTACCTGTTTTTTTTAATCTCTTCTTGAAGTATTTTAAAGGGATGTTTTGTTAGCATCTTCACGTTTTTTATTATTGCTTCATTTTTCGTTTTTTCGTATTCTAATGAAGAAGCGTATATTGTTGGTGTTTTATCCGGTGTGATGATGAGAAAAGTATATTCTGCTTCAATATGGGTAAGGTAGTAAAGATGCGAATCTTTATGGTTAATGTTTCCTAGAAAAATACCGTCAATTCCTTCTTTTAACATTGTTTCTTGTAATGCTTTAAGATTCATACTTGTTTAATAGATTATTTGGTTTATATATGTTTCTCTGTAGAGTAACTATTAATTTCATCATGTAACTTATGGAGTTTTGCGTTTTTCTGCACTTTTTCTCGCACAGGCGCAATCATGTCATTAATGTAATGAGTGGTTGCATTTTTTAAGTCCAAAGGATGAATTGTGCCTGCGCTGAATGCGGATTCTAACTTATTATAGCTTTCAAATTCAATACTCCCACCAAACTTTGCTGGTCTTTCAATATGCATTGTTTTGAACTTTTCAAAGACAAGGTACTTGCAATATTCCAATACAGGGTTTTCATCGACTTGTTTTACCGGACAGTATGCTTTGCTTATTTTACGCTTAATATCTTCTTCTGAATCAAGCATAAAAATAGCGGTGTCTGGCTTTGATTTTGACATTTTCATATCTATTGCACGTTCAATGGGGTCCTTTTCTTTACTTACTGGTTCACCTAATCCAAGAAGCATATGATGGCTCACTACTACTGGTTTCCAGAATCCTAATTTTGGTCCAAGTTCTCTTGCCAGTATATTTACTTTACGTTGATCCATACCTAATTGAGTAATATCAGCTTCCAATTCGAAAATATCAGCAGCTTGCATACAAGGATAGATTATCTGCGAAGCTTGCTGAACTTCAGCTTCTTTTCTTCCCATTATTTGGCCACAACGAACTATTCTATTTACTGTTGCATGCTGCGCAATACGGACTACCTTCTTCCAATATTCTTGATCATCAACAATATCTACTGCCCGTATGAATTCAACTTTCTCAACATCCATGCCGCATGCTTTCCATATTTCAATGAGAAAATCTCCAGCTTTTTGGATTTTCTCTAAATCTCCACCAAATTTTAAATTAGTCCAACCATGCCAATCAGCAGCATACATTTTGAATTTAATTCCAGCTTTAATCATTTTATTCACATTAATTGCTCTGAGAATGCCTTGCGCAATATGGGGAACTCCTGAAGGCTCAAAACCATCATATGCAACAGGATGGGTTTTAGTTTGTAAGAGATTTTTCAATTCTTCCTCAGTAACAATCTCTTCTCCTACTTGTTTGATTAATTGTAATTTTTCATCGACATTCATGGGGAGATTGTTTTTGATTTACTTTATAAAGATTATGTGTTTTCTCTTCATTATGCTTGATGTCACCTCTTTACTCACGTATGTATATTGCCCTCGAAAGTTATTTCTTGAGAAAGCATTGTTTTTAGAAAAGCCCTCAAAACCCGAGCTTCTTATTGGCGCTATTAAACATACTTTTTTTCAGTATATTGTTAATGCTCTCCAGGAACTTGTTCTTCAAATACAGGAGACTACTGTTATCAAGGATTTACTACGAGCTCATTATTATAACCTTCTGGATACTATTCTCAAAAGATATGCTGTTGATAGTAAAGCGCAAGCTCTTGATGAAGTTAAGCTTCACCAGGAACTTGTCGAAATACTCACTATGCAAGTATCATTTTTCACTGATCTTATCGAAGAAAATATTCATCAACACCATTGTTACGGGCAAGCGCTTTGGGATACCTTTAACCCTCGATTTAGAACTGAGGTCTATCTCGCTTCAAAACAACTTCAGTTAAAAGGCAAAATAGATGTTTTATTGCAAACTCCTGATTTAGCAGTCCCTATAGAATTAAAATTCAGCCATGCACCTATTTTATATCAAGGGCACCATATCCAAGTAGCTGCGTATATTATGCTTCTCCAAGATGCCGGTTATCCCAGCGGTTATGGCACTGTTTATTTTCCCCAGCTCAATGTAAAAGAGAATATTTCTTTAAACCCTTTTCTTAAATATGATATTGAACGTTTAGTGGCTAAAATACATGCTCTTATTTCTGAAAATTCATTACCAAGTTATTGTAACAATAAGGCTAAATGTAATGGTTGTGAATATAGAATCAGATGTTATGATGAGGTTTTTATGGCAGAAAAAATCAAAACGCTTCAAACGAAAGATTTAAATACGACATAAATCACACTGTTTTTAAGTATGATTACGAGGTAGATCTTATGGCTGACGAAGACAGACGATTCTCAAAACAATTATTAGGAAAAACAGTTGTATCTAAAACAGGCAAGCGTTTCGGCGAAGTAGGTGATTTAGTTTTTGAAACACGTTCAGGTGAACTTATTCATCTTGTTCTTGTTAATCCAACGTCATATACTGAAAAACTTGAACTTGAAAAAGATAAAAACAATAATATTCTTATCCCTTTTAGCGCTGTTATCGCAGTAGGGGACTTTATGGTTATAGCAGAAGAAGACATTATTTAAGATCGTAAATAGTACGTAATAAGTCTTCTATGGTTTTAATGCCGGTTCAGCTTTTGAAGTTCACATCAATTGGATTTTTCTCTCTGGCACTCCGAAAAATCTCCAAAGTGAACTTAAGAAGAGCTTCACAATATAGGCACTAAAACCCCAGACTTATTACGTACCGTAAATAACAATTTATTTAAACTGTTTCTTTTTTCGTTTTACTATGGAAAATACTATTTGGATAGAGAAATATCGACCTTCTCGTTTTGCTGAGCTTAAAGGTCAACATTATATTGTTGATAAAATAAAGGCATTTGTCCAGCAAAAAAATATGCCACACTTGATGTTTTCTGGGCCAGCAGGCACAGGAAAAAGCACGCTTGCCTTAGTTATTGCAAAAGAATTATATGGCGAACATTGGCGTAATAATTTTCTTGAGCTTAATGCGTCAGATGAAAGAGGCATTGACGTTGTTCGGACGAAAGTAAAAGACTTTGCGCGGACAAAAGCCATTGGCAATGTACCTTTTAAAATAATTTTTCTTGATGAAAGCGATGCTCTGACTAAAGAAGCGCAGCAAGCATTGCGAAGGACTATGGAAAATTATTCACAGACAACGCGATTTATTCTTTCTAATAATTATTCATCTAAAATTATAGATCCTATCCAAAGCAGATGCACGGTATTCAGATTTAGGCCATTAATGCAAGAAGATGTTTTTACTATTATTGATCATATAGCAGTAAAAGAAGGTTTTACTATTGCTGATGAAGCTAAAAAAGCATTGTATGAAATTACTCATGGCGACTGCAGAAAAATGGAAAATATTCTTCAAAGCTGCTGCGCAGTTGAGAAACACCTTACTCTTGCATTAGTGTATTCTTTAGCGTCAGTAGCTGATCCAAAAGAAGTGCTTGAAATTTTAACTCTTGCCGTAAAAAATAAGTTTGTAGAAGCTCGCAATAAACTATTAGATACTATGTTAAAATATGGTTTAAGCGGCATTGATATTATCAAGCAAATTGAAAAAGCTGTTTGGGAGTTGCCCATTTCTGACAGGAAAAAAGTTGAACTGATTGATAAATGCGGAGAAATTGAATTCAGAATGACTGAAGGCAGTGATGAATATTTGCAATTAGAAGCTTTGTTAGCTCATTTCACTCTTTGTAGTTTGAAATAAAATTCAATTTTGTAAAATTGAATTTTATTTCAATTCAGGATTTTCTCGAATTCTTACTGTTTGCGCTACAGCATCTTGGTAGACATATTTAAGTTTAACATCAAGCTGCTGAAGAAATACATCTTTAGGTGGAATTGGACTGTCAAATCCAAATTTACATCTTAATACTGTTTGCTGTTTGCTTGGTGCAGCTGCAATTCTGATCACATTAGTGTTGCCTCGCGCTTCGCACTCCCATCCTTGAGTAACTTCAACAATTTCTACTTCATCATAGATGGGGTTAAAATCTATTCCCGGATCATCAACTTTAGCTTTTCCTACTCCTGCATTTCTTACAGGAATTTCCACTATTACACGGCCTTTACCAGCTGATCTTTCAACAGCAGCACCAATTTGAATTGGACCTCCTGAAGCAAATGCAGCTTTTTGACCGTCTATTTCACAAAATCTCTTATCACGAATATCTCCTTTTAAGCACACTTGCGGAACTGCGATATTAGTCCCATACAAATAAGTATATTCTACGAATACATTAGCATCAAAAAATGTTCCTACAACTCCTTTGTATTGGGCATTTCCAAAGAAGAGCTGTTCTTCGCCCCCTGTTGGAAAATATTCTGAAACTTTGTCTATTCTTTGCTGATTGGTCATGTCAAAGGTAATCCCAGTAAAATCTGTTGAGGCAATTCCTTTGATTTTCATATTAACGGTGCCAGGTTCTACCATGAACTCTCCTTTGTTCAATAACAGAATTGAAATAGGAAATGATTGGTCTTCCCATACTTCTGGAACACCACTCTTAGCTACTGCTCCAATATCTTCAAATACACCAACTAATCCTTGACTTCCACCAAAATAGACAGGTTGCACTTTAGAAGGACCTTTTCCACCACCACTGCATCCTGTAAGAATAACTATTACACTTATGATAATAACTATCAGCGGCATTCTCAGTTTCATATATTTGCCTCCTTTTTCTGTTTTTTCTATTGTCCATACTGGTTTATATACTTTTCGGACAAAGTTCTCAATACTATTTCTCCTTGTTTGATCCTTCATAAAACGGATTCACTATCTTAACTTGTTTCTTAATACTATTTGCATAACCATAGTTAAGATCAATGATTAAAGGAGTTTCATAATACTCAGGACCTGGTCTAGTAATAAATTTGCAAATTGCTGTTCCCTTGTTTTCGTATAAAGTAATACTATTCTCATTTTGACATATTGCTTCCCCTAATCCTGAAATAGCCATGTCAATATGAACAATGTTTGTTTTAGTATGATCTAAGTTAAAAGGGCAGTCAGCTATATTATTTGTATTGATTACTAATCCTTTCCCTCTATTTTCAACCGTTACAATAAACTGCATATAGTTCTGGCTTATCCTTTGTTCGACACTTGTTACTGCAATCGGTGCGCCTTGATTTTTTAAATGCGTTATTTCCGGCTTGCATCGCGCTTTTCCTTGTGTTAACGTTTTAGTGTCTGGAATAATACATGCTGTTGAAAATGCTCGTGTTTGGTATTCATAGCAGGCAGTTGCCTGAACAACAGGCGCATATTCAGTGCCATAAGGAACTTTTAAAGGTCGTTCTTCTTCAAACGTTAATGTCTTTATCTCACCTTCAGGATTATTTGGCGTTTTTCCTTCCAAAGGAGGAATTTCTTGCGTTGCAGCAGCAAAAAATATGGCATTTTTATCGTATCCTGAAATATACAATTTCCCTAATGGGAAATTGTAGCTGCCTTTGTTCTGCACATTCACTGCTAGTCGCAAATAATCCCCTTCTAAGTAGAGGTCCCGATCGTCAATACTCATTAAGCTTAATCCTAATCCTTCATTTCCAGTTCTGAAATCATAATTAGCTTGAGGGCTCTGTCTATTACATCCTGTTAGTATTATTAAAATAATACCAACCCATAGGAAATATATTTTTTTCATGTTCTTTTATCTTTTTTATTTTACTACATCTGGATTGATAATTTTTATTTTCTTTGTCTCAGTATAAGTATACCCATACCGAAGCTTTATCGCAATTTGTGTCATAAATGCACCTTCATTCTTATGTATTCCTGGCGGATCAACAAAGCAATTTAAGGTAATTTCTTTATCTTTTAAACGAATACCCTTTTGATTGTTTGGAATGCATTTAATGTTATTGCCGCCCATACTTTTTCCACCTGTTCCTAAAATATATCTGAAACGATCGTTCATAACCTTAATTTCTTCTAAAGTAATCGTGTTCCAATCCTTCGGATTAAGTTTATTGCTTGAACAAACATCACTTGTTTTTTCTTTTCTTATTACTTCACCGTTGCCTTCGTTTCTTATTGTTATGATAAATTCTGGAACAACATAATCGTTTGTTGACTTATGAAATTTTGTTTCTATCTTTTTTATTGCAATTGGACTCCCTTGGTCAGAAGCATCAATATCTTTTACTTCACACGCTTTTTCTATTGAAGTCATGGCACCTAATGACGGATCAATGCAAATATCTTCTTTTAATTCAGTTTCGTATTCATAGCATGTTTTGAAAACAACCGGTTCAGTGCGTTCTTCTTCAGTTTTTTTCAGCTGTTTTGGTTTAATGCCAAATTCAAAAATCTGAAAATCACCAATCGGATTAAAGACTGATTTTCCCTTGATTTCTAATTTTTCAAATAAAGCATCAGCACAACCTTTATCATCCATAAATAAACAAAAATCATCCTTTCCTGTGCTGATCATTAATCTGCCGTCTTTTAAATCATAAGCGCCTTTATTCCATACCGTTACTGCTGGCTGCGACTGGCTATTATCATAAATTTCTTCTGGAATATTAAATATTTCAAAACTTAATCCTTCAGTGCCTGTTTGAAAATCCTTGATTGTTTTAATGTCTTGCTTACCTTTATTGCAGCCTATTAAACTTATACTTACTAAAATGAGAAGAATTATTACATTGAATTTTAGTTGTTTTTTCATTCCACTTTCACATTTTGAGCAGTTTCAACTTTATGTTCAACTTCCATGCTTGGGCCTGGTTTCTTTGTTTTTTCAATAGTAGTGTCAACAACATTCATACCTGGTGTTTGAGGTTGTTTTACTGCTACTTGTGTTGACTCACTTATTTCATACCAATATTGCGCTTTAATAATTATTTTCTTTTTTGTTACTGTTTTGCTTTCTTCAAGCACGTCACTGATTTTATCAACTTTTGCTGAGCAACTAAATGTTACAAAATCTTTTATATCAACTAGGGTATCTGTATATAATTCAGCACGCAGGTTGTACACATTATACTCAGTTGTTAATTTTTTGCAGTCGTCTTTTATACACTCTTTAATATCACCATCATTTTCATATTGGTAGCTGCAACTTCTATACACTCCTCCTTTTGCGGTGAACTCTTCCTCAGGGCATTCATCTGCATTTTGATCATTCTTCTTGAAAAGATGAGAACATTCATAGATTGTAGCTTCACCAAGATCTTCTGATTTTACTGTTGATTCTCCACTTGGCAATGCAGTTTTTGGTATAGTTCCCGTGCCCGTCTCAATCAAAGAAGTCCCTTTAGGAATTGCAATTTTGATGTTGGTTATTTTTTTTAACTTTCCGTCCCACCCAAATTGATTATTGCTCAATGTTCCTGCGACAGTAAAAAAAGTAGCATCTTCTTCATCAGTTGCCTCATGAATGGGAATCAGGGATTTATCAGGCTGTCCAAGTTCTATAGGACCAGGAGAATAAACTGCTTTTGTATCAAAACTGTCAATACCAGTGTCGTCTTTCAATTTTTCTAACCGTGCTTCTCCTGTTTCATCACGATAACTTAAAAATCTGTCGCGATCAATGAAATAAATTACTTTTTCACTTGTTGTTTCATAAGGAAAAAATGCTTCAAAATTCACGGTAAATGTTTGCTGGCTGCCACTTGCTTTGTTGAATTTAGCGAGTCCTTCTGGAAATCTGCATTTGATTTCTTTTTCATCTCCTTCTATCAACTTATAGTACGCAAGTCGGTCTTTTTCCTCAGGAAAATCCTTGGTTAACCGCTCAGGAGCTGGTTTTTGCGTTTGCAGTTTTACCAGGCCGTAATCTATAATCTCTTTCCCTTCTTTTGTTGTTCCTTTTTCAAAAGAAGCGTCTTTTTTCCCCTCATAACATTGTACTAACACCTCTCCAGATGGCATGGTGAGTTTATTTGCGCTTAAAGCAGCTGTTACAAACAAATGCTCATTTTTCCTAAAAAGATCAGCGCCAGGTTTCATGTTTTTAATATGGATGCCAACAGGTTCTGATGAGCCACTCTTTTGTTGTTCACCTGAATATTGTTCACCTGTGGCATAGGATAACGTGTTTTGCCAACGAACTGTCATTTTGTAGCTGAAGTCAGTAATACTGTTCCAGAATGCTTTGAAAAAACCAAATACTCCCCCAAGACCTTCGCCATATACAGCCGCAGTAGCTTTTAATTGTTCACCCTGCGCAGTCTGGCTTACTCCAGCTTTTAAGCTCCCAATTCCTGTTTTAGCTTGCGCTATGCTTGTAATACCAAAAAACAACAATATTATCCAGAATATGATTAATATCGTGCCAAAATTTGTTGGTTGGTCGCTGTTTTGATCACGATTAAATATAACATAGAACATCCATAATGGGAATAAGTATGGATTAATAATATACTTTGTAATCCAATCGATATTTCTTATATCTCCGCTTAAATTATAAACAACCGGGAGAATAATTTCAACAAGAATAATAGCTCCAAACCATTGGTGCATATTTCTTTTTTCAAGATCAGATGCTGTTAACACGACAAATAATCCTAAAATAAAATTAACCCCTAATTTAACATATAATGTTGTACTGTTTCCCGTTACGTAGAACATGAAATAATAACTTATTGCAAGAGCATAAGTAAAGTACAGCAACCCTCGCGTTGTTTTTTTCTGACCAATGATTGGCGGCTGTGGTTTATTATCTTTTTGCCAAAACCATTTTCTTTGTTTAGTCATGGCTTCTTTGAGTTTCTGCCATTTACTCGGTTTATTTTGTTTTAATGCTTCAGCTTCTTCATCTGCCAGCCTTTTTTGAGATGCAGCACTGTCTCTTTGTGCTCTTGCACCTGCTTCTTCTGCTTGTGCTTGTCTTCTTAGAAGTTGTTGCTGCCAATTATCTGGAGTTTCACTTCTTTGAGAATCATCAGTTCTTGATCTACGTTGAGCTTGTGGTATTGGCATATGCTACCTCTTTTGAAGAGAACTTTGCAAAATACTTGCAAAGTTCTCTAAAAGAAATTCTATATTTTGTTGTTTATAAATATTGTCAGGTTAATCACCGCGGTGAAAATAATTTGGTAGCTCTTGCATGATATTATTTCTTCTCAAAATTCAAAACGCAAGAATTAATACAATACCTTTTTCCTGTTTTTCCTGGACCGTCATCAAATACATGTCCTAAATGTCCGCTGCATTTCCTGCACAAAACCTCGACTCTATGCATACCATGACTAACATCATCTTTAAGAACAATATTCTGTTTGTTAGCAGGATCAGAAAAACTTGGCCATCCAGTTCCTGAATCAAATTTAGTATCTGAATTAAACAATATATTTCCACATCCAGCGCATCTATACCTACCTTTCTCTTTAGTATGCACATACTTGCCCGTAAAAGCCGGTTCAGTGCCTTTTTCTCGTAACACATGATATTGTTCTGAGGTTAATTTTCGTTCCATGTTGTTTATCAATACCTCTTACTATGGCTCTGGTGAAAATCTCGGCATAGCCTCGGTTTTATTAAAAATCACTATTTTTAATCCCTGAGATCCTTCGGATTCAGGTGACATCAGTTCGGCTTTTGATGGATTTATTTTATTGGATTTTTCTCTCTGGAAATCCGAAAAATCCCCGCACGAAAACTTAAAGAGCCTCACCAAAAGATGCCAAAAACTACATTTTCACCAGAGCTTCTTACACTTTATATCTCAGCAAAGCGCCAATTCCTCCCAAACCCTGCAACTCTTGCCCGCCTTCATGGTCAGTGCTGATGATACGAATTTCACCCTGCATACTATCAACAAGTTTCATAACATGATCAAGAGCATGATATTTTCCTTCACTGCGTAATTTCTGAATAAAGGCATCAGTGAGCAATAATTGAGCAACTGCGCCAACTTCAGCAGTATGCTGAACATCTTTAAAACCATACACTGCTTTATCATCTTTTGCTATTCCTAATTTCAGTGCTTCGACGAGATGCATTTCTTGGATAATTCTGTCGTCTTTTAATGCCTGGACAACTTCTGTTCGCTTTAAAACCTCAGCTATACCGCTTTTGCCAACATGATTACATGATGCTAGCAATACTTTTTTAGCCAAAGGATCTTGCTCAAGAACTTCCAAAAGATATTCCTTCCAGAAAGCAGGGCTGCCAATCACTATTTTTGTTATGCCATATTTTTGATCATAAGCACGTAATTGCTCAACAATCTCTTGATAAAAAGTTTCTTTAATTTTTTCAGGATTTGCTTTTTTCATCACTGCTCCTTTTAATTCACTTAATATATCATATCCATATTTTTTAAGCAGCGCAAACATTGCTTCTTCGCGGTCAAAAACACAGATCAGAATATGGCTTTTTTGCTGTTGTTTTGCTTCATTGAGTTTGTCAATATGGTAACGCAAAAAACGCTCTTTAGTCAAGGTAAATAACGTCCCTGGTTCCAGGGTAAACGTATGATAAACTCCCCGTGGGACATCATCAGTGCCTTCAATAGTTTTTCCAGAAACACGAAGCAGGTTAGTGTATTTATGGAATTCTACTTTTTCTACGGCAAGAGAAATCAAAATTACTTTGGTAAACACTTTTGTGTTCCTCTCTCCACCATCACTGAGCTTGATTTTTCTCAGAGTTTTGCTTTTGAATATATCATATTCTTCAATAATACTGCTTAAATACCATAAATCATCATTATTTTCCACTTGAGCCTTTAATTGGCCTTTTTTTAGATCTTGATGAATTATTTTCATACAACATAAAAAGTATAGAAGATTATAAAAGTATCTGAATCTTTCAGTTAGTATCATAGTAAAACTTATATACTAAAGAGGATATAACTACTCACTATGGGAAAGATTAAATTAGAAGGTTATGTTTGTGAACGTTGCGAACATAAATGGGTTCCTCGAGAAACAACAGAGGAACCAAAAGTTTGCCCAACCTGTAAAAGTCCTTACTGGAATGTACCCAGAAAGAGCGAGAAAAAATGATAACAAAAGAGCAAGGAAAAGAAGAAGTAAGGAAGTTAGTAGAGAAATATAATAGATTAGCGGAGTCTGGAAAAGTTAAATCTTATAATGAAGAAATGACAAAGAAAGATTTTATTCTTCCTCTCTTTCGTGCTTTGGGTTGGAGCGTTGAAGATGGTGATGAGGTTACTGCTGAAGAAAAAATATCAAAAGGAAGAGTAGATTATGCTTTTAGGATTGAAGGAATACCAAAATTATTTCTTGAAGCTAAAGCACTTAGGGAAGATTTAAGCAAAAAAGAGTTTGCAGAACAGTCAATAAATTATGCATGGCATAAGGGTGCTGTATGGGCTGTCCTAACAGACTTTGAGGGGATAAAAGTCTTTAATGCAGAATGGAAATCGATTAATTACTTACAAAACCAATTCTTTTCAATAAACTGTAACCAGTTTTTGGATAATTTTGAACAATTGTGGCTTTTATCAAGGGAAAGTTTAGAGCTTGGATTAATAGACAAAGAAGCTGAAAAATGGGGTAAAAAAGCAAAGAAAATCCCCGTAGATAAACAACTTCTTAGTGACTTAACAAGATTTAGGGAATTACTAACCAAAAATATCCTGAAAAATAATGCTTCAAAAAACCTTACTGAAGAAGATTTGGAAGAATCTGTCCAAAGAATTATTGATAGACTAATATTCATTAGAACTCTTGAAGATAAACAATTAGAAGCGCCTATCTTGCAGTCTTTGATAAGGGAAAATACGAATAAAAAGATTTGTAAAAAGTTAAATGATGTTTTTAGAAGTATTGATGACACTTACAACAGCAAATTATTCAGTCCCCATCTTTGTGAAGAAGTTGTAATAGATGATGAAATTATTGAAAAGATAATTTATGGATTATTTAAAACGTCTGATAATACAGTTCATTATGACTTTTCTGCTCTTGATGCTGATGTTCTTGGAAATATCTATGAACAGTATTTAGGGCATATACTAAAGAAAACAGCAAAACGAGCAAGTTTGACAGAAGGAAGAGCGCATAGAAAAGAGCAAGGAATATATTACACTCCTACTTACGTTGTTGATTATATTGTAAAAAATACTATTGGTGAGCTAGCTAAAGATAAGAAATTCGATTTAAAAAACATTAAAGTTTTAGATCCTGCATGTGGTTCTGGTTCTTTTTTAATGAAAGCTTTTGATTATCTAGTTACTTTAGATAAAAAGAAAAATGGAGAAATAGCTCAAACTAAGCTTGATTTAACTGGAGCCTCTGCAAGTTATGGAAGAAAAGTTGAAATCTTAAAAGAAAATATTTTTGGTGTTGATTTAGATACAAAGGCTGTGGAGATAGCTCAATTAAATTTGCTGTTAAAAACTGCGGAGAAAAAGCACAGATTACCAACATTGCAGGAGAATATTAAGGTTGGAAATAGTTTGATTGATGATTCTACTATTGCTGGTGATAGGGCTTTCAAATGGGAAAATGAATTTAAAGATATTATAAAGAATGGGGGTTTTGATGTTGTGATTGGGAATCCGCCTTATATTTTTGCAAGAAATCAAAAATTCAATGACGAAGAAAAAACATATTATTATAAAAAATATAAACTCCAGAAATATCAGTTGAATACATATGGATTATTTGTTGAAAGAGCATATGAATTACTTAAACATGGGGGGTTTCTTGGATTTATAATTCCTAATAATTGGTTAACTATAGAAACTTTTTCTACGTTTAGAGAATTTATCTTAAAGAATTGTTCTGATTTACATATAATAAATTTTTTCAATAAAGTATTTGAGGAGGCTAATGTTGATACATGTATCATTATTCTAAAAAAAGGAACACCAAATAAAATTTCTCTAGCAGAAATGAGAGAAAGAAAATTAGAAGAAATAGGCAAATTTAGATGGAATGAGTTTGAGAAAAATAATAATATAATTAATATTCCTTTGTTAAAAAATAGAAAAAGTTTAGGTATAATCACAAAAATAGAGAATAACTCCACTTCATTAAAAGATATCTCTAATGTTTCAACAGGTTTAAAGGCGTATCAAGTTGGAAAAGGTGTCCCAAAACAAACTGAAGATGTTAAGAAAAATAGAAAATTTCATTCAAAACAAAGATTATCAAAAGAGTATTATCCTTATTTAGAAGGGAAAGATGTCGGTAGATATATTTTATCTTGGTCTGGAGAATTTCTTAAGTACGGAGATTTCTTGGCGGAACCAAGAAAATCTGTTCCATTTAATGGCGAGAGGATATTAGTTAGACAAATACCATCTAAATTACCTTATTGTATTAATGCAGTATTAACTAACAGGGAAGTGCTACACGATATTAACAGCATGGTTATATTTAATTTTAGAGCATATCATTCTAAATTAATTCTCGGAGTTATTAATTCTAAACTAATAAGTTACTGGTTTTTTAATAAATTCGGAAAACTTCAGAGAAAATTGTTTCCTCAGTTTAAAGTGAAGGAATTAAAACTATTCCCTATTTTTAAGAAAAGAGATAAAGATTTAGAAGCAAAAATAATCTTATTAATAGATAAAATTCTTTCTCTAAACAAACGCCTGAACGAAATCAAAAACAAACAAACTGATGAAAAAGCTCGTTTAGAAAAAGAAATCCAGAAATTAGATGATGAGATAGACCAAGAAGTCTATAATATTTATGGAATAACTAAAGAAGAACAGAAAATCATTGAGGAAAGCCTGAAATGAAAACTATGCGAAATAAAGAATATAGCGTATTTATTGCTGAAATAAAAGAAAGAATAAGGTCTGCGCAGTACGATGCGTTAAAATCAGTCAATAAGGAGTTAATCGGGCTTTATTGGGATATTGGAAAGAAAATAGTAAGAAAACAAGAATGGGGTAAAGCCATTGTGGAAAATGTAGCTAAAGATTTACAGGCAGAATATCCTGGGATAAAGGGATTTTCTTCACCAAATCTTTGGAGAATGAGAACTTTTTACTTAAGTTATAGGGATAATGAAAAACTCGCACCATTAGTGCGAGAAATCAGCTGGACAAAGAATATCATTATAATGGAAAAGTGCAAAGACGAGCTTGAAAGAGAGTTTTATATAACAATGGTTAAAAAATTTGGCTGGACAAAAGATATCTTGATTCATCAAGTTGAAAACCAATCTTATGAAAAATATATGTTAAGCCAGACTAATTTTGACAAATCGCTTCCAGCAAAATACAAACATCAAGCAAAATTAGCATTAAAAGATGAGTACACTTTTGATTTTTTGGAATTAAATGAAGAACATTCAGAAAAAGAACTTGAAACCGCTTTAATTGCAAGAGTTAAATCTTTTTTAGGAGAAATGGGGAGCTATTTTTGCTTTATTGGGAGCCAATACCGTATTGAAATTAAGGATAAAGAATACTTTATTGATTTATTGTTATATCATAGGAAGCTAAAGTGTTTAGTCGCAATTGAATTAAAAATAGGAGAATTTGCCCCAGAGTTTGCTGGGAAAATGCAGTTTTACCTATCTATATTGGATGAAAAGCTAAAATTAGAGAATGAAAATCCTTCTATTGGGATCATTATCTGCAAGAGCAAAGATAAAACTGTTGTTGAATATGCATTAAAAGAAGTTAAAAAACCTATAGGTGTTTCAACATATAGGATTACCTCTTCACTCCCCAAAAACATATCCCAATACTTGCCTTCAAAAGAGGAGATAGCAAAAAGAATTGAAAATTTAAACAAATAAAATACTTAAGAAACATAGAAACATATATATATCAGAAACCCTAGAACATTTTTAAAAGAAGGTGAAGTTGTGAACTATAAACAAGCACAAAGTGCTTCAGCAGCAGCAGCATTAGTACTTATCATAGGTGGATTTATCATCATTTACTTATTATTACTACCTCCCGATTATAGGGAAGCATTGCTTGAAAATCAACCATTGCCTGAGACTAGCGGCTATAAAGCTTTAACGCCTGGACAACCAGGATATGGTTATGGTCAAGGAAAACTTAATACTTCTATCTTAAGCTTGGCACCAGGAAGAATCGATTACTTGAAAACAACAGAATTTGATCATCCTATTCCTGCTATTAGCCTCTACACCACAACAAATGCTGTTGCAATAAAACAAGAACAAGCAGTCTATGTAAAGAATAGTGCTTTTGACCAGCAATTCAAAGAGATATATTTTACTATCTCTGATCTTGAACATACTGAAAGCGTTCTTTTATCTGCCCAAGTGACCAAAAGCAGGGGAAGGTTAATGCTTTCATTAAATGATAAAACTATTTTCGATGGTCCAGTTAAGAATTTACAACCAATTCCCTTAGACAAAGGTTTATTAAAACCTGAAAACAAGCTTAGTATAAGTGTGAGCAGTGTTGGCTGGGAGTTTTGGGCTAGCAATGAATACCAATTACAAAATCTCCTTGTCTCTGGTCAGTACACTGACGTTGCGCAGCAGGCAAGTAAAAATAGTTTTACCATATCAGATACTGAAAAATATAATCTTGAAACTGTACAGCTCGAATTTTTCCCTGATTGCACAGAATTGAGTGTAGGAAAATTAGATATTTTTATTAACAACCAGAATATTTATGGAAGTATTCCTGCATGCACGCAAATGAATGTTATTGAATTTTCACCTGAAGTTCTTACACCAGGAAGCAATATTATTGTTTTCGGCACCCAAAAAGGGTTTTACACGCTGCAGCAGATCAAGGTACATACTAGATTAAAAAAACAGATTTTACCAACACAATATTTTGAACTGCCTAGTCAATTATTTACCTTTGCTTTTGACAAAAAAGACAAAGGATTTTACGGACCATTATGTGGAGAAGTAGATGGCATTTGCCCAAATAATTGCGATGAAGATTTGGATAAGGATTGCTGTTTTGCAACCGGAGCAAAAGCATGGTGCGATCTAGTTCCTGATGACGAAAGCTTGCGCTGCAGATCAGTGATTAAACTAGAACAATGCAATGACTGCAAATCTGGTTATGAAGATGAGCTTGCAAAACCAGTCAAAGAATGTAAAAGCCAATGTGGTGATGATAGTGATGGCTTATGTCCTGCAGGCTGCAATAGAAATTACGATAAAGATTGCTGCTTTGCTGAAGATAAACAGAATTATTGGTGCAATGATGTTCCAAAATTTGGTGTAGAAAGTATTTGCATGCAGTCTATTAGCCAAAGCCAATGTGAAGCCTGCCCAACAGGTTATCAAACAAAAGATCCAACAGGTTTTGTCTGTGTAACAGACATAACTAATAAAGTGCTGCAAGTTCCTGTATTAAGACCTGAATATATTATTCAGATTAAATTCAAATTCTTTGATGATCAGGAAAAGAAAGCAGCAAAGGTATTTGTCAATGGTCATCGCTTTGAAATAAACACGTTTGATGATGAATATGTGCGAGATATTTCTCCGTTTGTTGTAGATGGCAATAACGGCATTAAAATTGAGCCAATAACCACACCTTTAGAAATTATAAAGATGGATGTTGAAATTAAGCCAAGATAGATTTTTAGCTTATTTATGTACGTAATTCAAATTACATTTAAATATCTCTTATTCTTTCAATCTACCATGCTATTTACATCCATTATTAAACCAATTCTTTTTACGCAGGATCCTGAAACTGTTCATGATCGTGTTTCTCGTGTTATGTCATATGCAGGTAAAAATATTCTTTTAAGGAATCTGACTGAAACTCTCTTTGATTATCAGCATCCTATGCTTCCTACTACTTTTGCAGGAATGAATTTCAGAAATCCGCTTGGTTTAGCAGCTGGATTTGATAAACAGTGTAAACTCATCGAAATTACTTCTTCATTAGGCTTTGGGCATATTGAAGTAGGATGTATAACCGCAAAAGAACAAGAAGGGAATCCAAAACCACGTGTCTTTAGACTGCCCTCTGATTATGCTTTATTGAATCGCATGGGCTTTAACAATAAAGGCGCTGATAAAGCATTAACACAATTAAAGCAGGTAACATCACGAGACATACCTGTTGGACTTAACATAGGTAAATCAAAAGTAACTCCTCTTGATGAAGCGCATAAAGATTATCTCTCTACTTTTAAAACTCTTTACGATTATGTTGATTTTGTAACTATTAATGTCTCTTCCCCTAATACGCCGGGATTGCGTGGACTGCAAGATAAAGATCAATTGCTTAAGATTATAAAAACATTACAACATGAAAATCATGCTGAAAAACCTTTGCTTGTTAAGATTGCTCCTGACTTAGCTTTTGAGCAAATAGCTGATATTATTCATGTTGCGAAAAAAACAAAACTATCAGGCATTATTGCAGTAAACACCACTCTTTCACGAGAAAATCTTCGAACCACCTTTCATGAAGCAGGTGGTGTTAGTGGACTGCCCTTACAACAAAGATCAACTGAAATAATAAATTATATCTACACTGCAACCTCTGGGTTTCTTCCAATTATAGGGGTGGGGGGTATTTTTACTGCAAAAGATGCCTATACTAAGATCATTAATGGCGCATCTTTAGTTCAACTCTATACAGGATTTATTTATCAAGGTCCTTCAATCGCAAAAAACATCAATAAAGGACTTGTAACTTATCTTCAACAAAATCATTTCAAAAACATTTCTGAAGCTGTAGGCTCTCAGGTTTCTTAAGAAAAGAATAAAGATAAAAAATAAATGAAATAATCTTATTTATTCACAACGTGATGGCCCAATTCAACATAGTGTTGAGCAAGTTTAACACCATCATTTACACCTTTAACAACAATACCTGCTTCTAACATGTCAAGGTCATTTGCTGTCCAAGCTTGGTTAGTAAATGGATTTTTTTCCAACTTAGCAGTTGTATATTTTTTCATGTTTGGCGTTAATTGAACGGTGTCAACTACTTTTTGTTGTTTTCCAGGGCCAATAAGCACTACATTCATCATATAATTCTTATCAGAATACCTTTGCGCAACGTTCGATATTTGTATATAATCAATTACGGTGTTAGGTCTTACATATGGTTTTCGATATTTGAATGTTTCTAAATATCCGCCCATATGCTTTGTTGCTTTTGGATCAAAAGACTTGTAAAGATAATCACTAGTAAATGCATAAGGATATTCATCAACGCATCTCCAATGGTATTGCGCATCACTGCTGCATCCTTTTGTTCCAAAGCTTGCAAAATTACCTTTATTTAGTGGCGCTAACGGTGTTTTCTCTGCAAAAGCACTTGTAATAGTCATCACTACGACTACTATATACATGATTATCATCAATCCTATTTTAGTTTTATTCATGTTTAAATCCCCCTATTGTATTTTTCATCTTCTTTAAAGAAGAGATATTCATCAGCAATATCCACCTATTTATATGCTTTACTCTCCTCTTTGGCTATCGGCTCTGGTGAAAATGTAGTTTTTGGTGCCATGCTTGTGATTATCCTTCAAATTAGTACGTGGGAAAAAAGGAAATTCCAATAGGAATTTTTTCCTTCTTATAAATAAGTGAGATAATCACGGCACCAAAACCGAGGCTATGCCGAGATTTTCACCAGAGCCTTGGCTATCGTACGTAATAAGTCTTCTTTGGTTTTAGCGCCGGTTCAGCTTTTTAAGTTGATTTCGATTGGATTTTTCTCTCTGGCACTCCGAAAAATCCTCACAATAGATATAAGAAGAGCTTCACAAAAAAGGCGCTAAAACCCCAGACTTATTACGTACTGGCTATCGCAACCTTTAAAAAGTAAGTACTTTTCATACCTTTTATGGATAGAACATTATTGGAAATTAAAGAGGCTGAAGAAGAAGCAGAACATATTATTACACGAGCTGAGAAAAAAACACATGAATTTCTTCTTACCCTACAAACTACTATAGCTCACGAACAAGATGTTCGGCAAGAAGCTTTTGAAAAAGAGAAGAAAAACGCCTTAGATCATCTTCGTAAGGCACTTGAGAAAAAACGTTCTGCTATTTTAAAAGATTCAGAAACTGAAGCACAAGTTTTAACAGCTAAAGCACATAAAAATCTCCCTGCATCAGTAGATTTTGTTGTAACGGCCTTCAAAGATTATATTAAACAATAAACCTTCGCAGCACCATGATAATACATACTGAACGAATGACTAAAGTACGGATAATAGTTCCTTCACTTCAACTTGATCCTGTTATTGAAAAATTGTATTCTTTATCAAAATTTCATCTTATTCCTCACACTAAAAATTCTTCATTAGATATAGGTAAACCCTTACCCAATGTTGAAAAGATCTCAGAATTACTCCTCGTACTACGATCGTTAAAAGCAAAGTTTAATATTCTATCGCAAGCATCTTCTACCTGTTATACACTTTCTGATATTGAAACCAAACTTCAACACATCACCCAGCAGATTACTGCTTATGAAGAGAAACTTGCTCTTGCTGCAGCGCAACTATCAGAAAAAAATGAATTACTTAAACAACTCGACTTTCTTAATTCTCTCTATCTTGATATTGATTCTTACAAACCACTAAAAAGCATTGCTTCTTTTATTGGTTATATTAATTACCGCGATGATTTGCGTGATAAACTTTATCATGTCACACGTTCTCATAAATTACACATTTCAAAGAATGGCAAGCATAGAACTCTTGCATTATTTTGCCGCTCTGCAGATGCGGTAAAGATTGCTGGTCTTCTTAAAGAATATTCATTTACTCCTGTTGATATCAGCAAAGCGCTCCAATTATCTGGTCATGTTATGCCAGCCGTCAATGCTTTGATTGATGAGATTAATACTGTTGAAATTGAACAACAAAAAACTCAACGATATCTTCAACAACTTCTTACAAAATATACTTCCTTTATTGCCAATGCTGAAGCTTTTCTCACTGATGAAGCTGCAAAAGCAGAAGCGCCGTTGCAATTTGCTGCTACTCGCCATAGCTCTGTTATACAAGCATGGGTTCCGACTCATGACATTCCATTAATTCAAACAGAACTTGAAAAAACAGCAGGAGCTAAGATTGTTATTGAACAAAAACCAGTTCAGAAAAATGATAAAGTACCTATACAGCTCAAGCATACCTTGTTAGTAAAACCTTTTACTTTTTTTATGGATCTTTATACGCTGCCGCATTATGATGAAATTAATCCTGTGTTGTTTATGTTTTTAACCTTCCCGTTATTTTTTGGCATGATGCTAGGAGATGTAGGTTATGGGTTAGTGACTCTCTTATTCTTTTTATGGCTAAAAACAAAACTTCCTCAAGCACGTGATTTGTTGAATGTGTTGTTGTACTCTTCAGTATCAAGCATTATTTTTGGTTTTATCTTTGGAGAATACTTTGGTTTTGAGCATGTTAAAGAAAAAACTGCGTCTTTTCTTTCTGGTTTAGGCATTGTTTTACTACCTGAAACTATTGTGGAACATGGTATACAAGAAGTTGTCTACACTTTTCCACGCATTATCAATCGCCTTCATGGTGAAATAAATGTTTTAGGAAATGAAATTCATATCGTTCTTGTCCTCGGCGCAATTCTTGGCTTTATTCACTTGAATCTCGCATTTCTTATAGGTTTTTTTAATGAATTGCATCATGGTTTTTTCAAAGCAGTATTACATAAAGTTAGTTGGTTGATACTTGAAGCTGGGATTATTTTATTAGTTATTTCATTTCTTGGAATAATTACTCTTCCTATTCTTGTTGGCTGGTTTGTTTTAGCTTTGGCAATTATTATGCTGTACCTTGGTGAAGGTGTTCAAGGGCTTGTTGAATTACCTTCAATATTCTCTAATATTTTATCGTACATGCGTCTTGGCGCTGTAGGTTTAGCATCAGTAGGATTAGCAGTTGTTGTTAATGAAAATTTGACAATGCCTTTTATTGAAAAAGGCGGGTTTTTTGTTGTCATTGGCATCCTTATCTTTGCGCTTGGGCATACTATCAATATTTTGTTAGGAATATTAGGGCCATTTTTACATTCATTACGACTCCACTATGTAGAATTTTTTTCAAAATTCTTTCATGGCGGCGGCATACGATATGCTCCGTTTGGAGCAAAAAATTATGAAAACTATCGGAGGTAGAATACTATGGTGGCAGAAGCAGGATTAATAGCAGTTGGCGCAAGTATTGCTTTTGGCTTAAGCGCTATTGCAGCTGGAATTGCAGAAAAGCAAATTGGTGCAGCAGCAGTTGGCGCTATGGCTGAAAAAGAAGAATTGTTTGGTAAAGGATTAATCTTAACCGTCATTCCAGAGACTATTGTTATCTTTGGATTAGTTGTGGCAATTTTGATATTAGGATTAGCAGGATAAACCCTGTTTTCTTTCTATCAATTCCTTAACCTTAGGTGATGATATGGGATTACATGAAGTACAACAAGAAATATTAACTGAAGCTCAACGAAAAGCTGATGCATTACATCAAGAGTCTCAACAGCAATTTAAGGCTAGTGTAGCGAAAGCTCTTGAGGATTATAAACAGAAATTACTTCAAGATAAAGCAGCTTTTGAAAATTCTCTTACCTTGCTTGAAAAACGAGAACTAGCTTCTGCAATGCTGGAAGCACGAAAAAATATATTTGAAGTTAAAAAACAGCTCTTACAAGAAGTGTATGACCGCGCCTATGCACGACTTACTTCATTGCCAGCAGCTGAGCGCAAGTTATTACTGCAGCGCCTTCTCGAAAAAGCAAAACACGAGTTGCCTGTTAGCACTGTTTTTTTAAACAGTGAAGATAAAAGCCTACTATCTGAATCTGCTACTGTCACCCACCTTGCCGGCGGCATTATTGCAGAAAACAAAGAAGGAACAATACGTGTTGATTATAGTTTAGAAACGCTTTTCATGATTATCAAAGAGAAAACTATGGCAGATGTTGCTAAACTCTTATTTGGAGCATAACTCATGATTAAAACACCAAACAAGATAACACTTAAAGAGTATCCTTATACTTATGTCCGTACCGTAACTATGAAATCAAAGCTCTTGAAAAAACAAGACTATGATAAACTGCTTCATATGGAAATCAATGAAATTACAAAGTACTTGCAAGAACTTCATTATGGTCAAGAGATCAATGCGCTTGCACTGAAATATAAAAATGTTGCATTGTTGGAAAATGCTCTTGAAAAAAATACTCTCGCTTCTTTCGAAAAATTAAAGCAAATTTCACCTGAAGAACTCCATGAATTAATTATCGCTTATCTTAAGAGGCACGATATCTTTAATATTAAAACAATTCTTCGCGCTAAATTTACCCATAGTGGCTTTTCAGAAATCCAACCATTATTACTTGTTGGTGTTGCTTTCAGTCATGATGCTCTTCAAAAATTATTGTTATTGCCATCAGTTGAAGCAATTATTGAGAAACTTCATTTTTTTTCAGACAAGCAACGGCAGATACTAATTGATGCATTCAAACATAGTACCTCACTGCTTGCTATCGAAAATGCTCTTGACAAATATTACTATGAATTTACGTTTAACTTTTGCGATAGACTCAAGGGCGGAGCAGACTTATTTAAAAATTATCTTTTATCAGAGATTGATGTTATTAACCTCAAGCTTATTCTTCGATTAAAAAAAGAAGACATAAAAAAAGAAACTATCTTGACTCATATTCTTGTGTTTGGTCATGGTTTGCAGCGCCAGTATATTCAATCACTTCTCTCATTGGATTATGACGCAGTTATTGCTAAACTTTCCCGACATAGAGACTTAGGGTCTGTTGTCAGGCAACATCAAGAAAGCCTTAAGCATAAAGATATGGTTTTGTTTGAGGCAGCGTTACAAAATTATTTGCTGCAGAAAGCTTCATTATTACTTCATCAGCATCCTTTGGCAGGCGAAGCTATTCTTGGTTTTATGCTCGCTAAAGATATTGAAATTAAAAATCTTAAAACAATTATTAAAGGAAAACAACTTGGTTTAGATGAGCAGTTCATAACTGCCCAACTTGTTGTTTGATTAGGTGCTCTCATGTATACTCTTAAAGCATTAGGTCCTTCAACATTTGTCTTGGGATTTAGGTTAGCTGGTATTCCTGTTCAAGAAGCGGAAAATCCACTTCAAGATTTCGAACTATTATTTCAAGACAAAGAGTTAGGAATTATCATTACTGATGAAACAACGATTCAAGCATTACCAGAACATTTTCGCGAACAGGTAGAAAAACGTGTGCAACCAGTTACTGTTGTTTTATCAACTTCAACAGCAAGTCAGGAAACCTTACGCAAACAAATCCAGAAATCAATTGGTGTTGATTTATGGAAAAATGATTAAATCAAACTTAGCATAGATACATTTAATTAATATCAAAGGTGGTAGTATGGGAAAAAAAGCAATGAAAAAAACAAGCTCAACTATAAAAAAAGAGACAAAAAAAATGTCTTCATCAGCACGCCGTTCAGCTCCAGCTGAACAGTATGTGAGTCAGGGTGTGTTATTTAGAATTGCAGGACCTGTTGTTGTAGCGAAAAATCTTGCAGCACGTATGTATGATATTGTAAAAGTTGGTCATGAGAAACTTATGGGCGAAGTTATTCAGATTGATGGCGATACCGTCATTATTCAAGTTTATGAAGATACTTCTGGCATTAAACCAGGTGAACCAGTCTTTAATACTGGTAAACCTCTCTCTGTAGCTTTAGGGCCGGGGTTATTAACCAGTATTTATGATGGTATTCAAAGACCATTGTCAGTTTTACAGGAAAAAATGGGGGATTTTATTCTTAGAGGAGTAGATGCTCCAGGCTTAGATCAAGAAAAAAAATGGACCTTTAAAGCTACTGTTAAAATTGGGCAGAAATTAGACGGCGGCGCAATTTTAGGTGAAGTGCAGGAAACTGAGACTATTGTCCATAAAATTATGCTGCCGCCTCATGTTTCAGGAAAGTTAAAAGAATTGAAATCTGGTTCTTTTACCGTAACTGAGATTATTGGAGCATTAGATAATGGTTATCAAATTCGTTTACAACACTATTGGCCAGTTCGACAGCCACGCAGCGTGAGAAAAAAATTACCGCCAACTGTTCCTTTAATTACTGGGCAGCGTGTTTTTGATGTTTTTTTCCCTCTTGCTAAAGGAGGCGTGGCTGCAATTCCAGGACCGTTTGGAGCAGGCAAATGTGTTACAGGAGATACAAATATACTTGTCAACAATCAATTAAAACAAATAAAAGAGGTATTTGAGTATGCAACTGGAACAGTAGAGCTAGAAAATCAAAATGAAAAGATGATAGCATTAGACATTCCCTTAACAGTTTGGAGTTTTGATGGCGAAAAAACAAAGAAGACCAGTGCAACACATGTGTATAAAGGAAAAACAAGCAGAATTATAAAAGTAAAAACAAGGTCTGGTAAAACAGTTCAATTAACGCCGGTCCATAAACTCTTCAAGCTAGATCAGGAATTGAATATTGTAGAAACTGAAGCACAGCATCTTTCTGAAGGTGACTACCTTATTGCTCCGAGAAAGATAGACTTTTCAGTAAACTACCAGGAAATAGAGATTAATTTCGAGTGCAGGGTAGTTGATAAGAAGGCTATAGATCTAATGGTTAAGCTGGTTTATAATTATCAACAAAAGACTGGTAAAACCTTAAAACAAATTGCTAAAAAAATAAACGTAACTTATGATACATTCATAAATTTCTACACGAAAAGAAATGCTCCGACATTAGCATTCATAAAAAAGATAGAGCAATTAACTAATAACCGTATTAATGTTACTGTCATTAAAACCGAAAGGGCTTCACTAGCAATTACCATACCAAAAATTCTTTCTGAAGAACTTGCAGAATTTATTGGTTATATTATGTCGGATGGTATGATTAAAGGAGGGAAAACAATACATTTTTTCAATAAAAAAGCTGAATTGCGGCAAAGAGTTGCATATTTGGGAAAGAAATTATTTAATCTAAACACAAAAGAGTATTATGCACATACTGTTGAAGCACTTGAAATTTCCTCAACTGCTGCAGTAAAGTTACTTCAGTCTCTCAACATGCCATTAATGAGAAAATCTAATACCGTAGATATTCCATCGTTACTATTAGTTTCTCCTGAAAGCGTTATCAAACGTTTCTTAACAGCGTATATCAGTTGCGATGGTCATGTTGGAAAAAAGGAATTAGAAATTACTTCAGCAAGCAAAAAAATGCGGAATTCAATGACGTATCTCTTGCTGCGGCTAGGTATTTTTCATAGAACTGTTGAGAGAATTATCAATAATAAGGAGTATTATCGGCTCTTCATTCCTAAACGAGAAGCAATAAAGATACATCCTTATTATACCCAAGAATTCTACTATAATGCGAATGATATTGTGCCTATGACTAGTGCATTATTTAAACAACTCTTAGGTGATACAAAACCATTCACCTTAGGGAAAGAGCATATTTCCACTGCGGGTTATTACGTTGATCAGAATCTTACTGCAAAAACAATGCAGAAGATAGCTGCAAAATTATCTGACAAAAAGCTTCAAACATTTGCAACAGCGTTGAACTATGTCTTTTGCGATGAGATTGTTTCAATAGACATTATTGATCAGGATACAGATGTTTATGATCTTACTGTACCAGAAACGCACAATTTTATAGGGGGGAATACACCTATGCTTTTACATAACACCGTATCTCAGCAGCAGCTTGCTAAATGGAGTGATGCAGATATTGTTGTTTACATTGGCTGCGGTGAGCGAGGCAATGAAATGACTGAAGTTTTGACTGAGTTTCCTCATCTTATTGATCCAAAAACAAATAAGCCATTAATGAATCGAACCGTGTTAATTGCTAATACTTCAAATATGCCGGTTGCTGCACGAGAAGCGTCAGTTTATACCGGTGTTACTATTGCTGAATATTTCAGAGACATGGGTTACAATGTTGCTTTAATGGCAGATTCTACCTCACGCTGGGCAGAAGCAATGCGAGAGATCTCTTCACGTCTTGAAGAGATGCCGGGAGAAGAAGGTTATCCTGCCTATCTTTCTATTAAACTTGCTGAATTTTACGAAAGAGCAGGAAGAGTAGTTCCTTTAGGAACTGACACTGTTGGCAGTGTCAGTGTTATTGGTGCAGTTTCTCCTCCTGGAGGAGATTTTTCAGAACCAGTAACTCAAAATACCTTACGAGTAACTAAAACGTTCTGGGCTCTGGATGCAAAATTAGCTCAACGCCGTCATTTTCCCAGCATCAACTGGTTGACTTCATATAGTTTATACCTTGATTCTTTAGCACCATGGTTTTCTGAGTATGTTGCTGAAGACTGGAGAGATTTAGTCAAACAATTAATGGTTATTCTTCAGGAAGAAGAAAAGCTGATGGAAATTGTGCAGCTTGTTGGGAGTGATGCATTGCCTGACAAACAACAAGTAACTTTGGAAGTAGCAAGGCTTGTCCGTGAATTTATTTTACAACAGAATGCGTATCATGATGTTGATACCTATTCAGAACCTAAGAAAAGTTATCTGCTGATGCAGACGGTGCTTGCTTTCAAAACATTTGCAGAAGCTGCTTTAGAGCGAGGAGCTCGCGTTAAGCAAATTCTTGCAACTAAAGCAAAAGATGGCATTGCAACAGCGAAATTTGAAAAAGACTATGCGAAAATATTAACAATAGCCACTAAAGATATGGAAAAAGAATTTTCGCAATTATAACGCAGAACATACATAAGCTTACGAGGTAGGGAATATGAAAGAATATAAAACTATCACTAAAATTGCAGGACCTCTTGTTTTTGTAGAGAAAACAGATCCTGTTGGTTATGGAGAACTTGTTTCATTAAAATTGCCTGATGGTAGTGTTAAAAATGGGCAAGTTCTCGATACCAGCAATGACCTTGTTGTTGTTCAAATTTTTGAAGGAACTTCAGGTATTGATCGTGAAACACGAGTACGATTTTTGGGAGAAACCATTAAATTAGGTGTTTCAGAAGAAATGTTAGGAAGAATCTTCAGCGGCGCAGGAAAACCTATTGACGGCGGGCCAGCTCTTGTTCCTGAGAAAAAAATTGATATTATTGGAGCTGCTATTAATCCTTATTCGCGGGCATCACCCAGTGATTTTATCCAGACAGGAATTTCAACTATTGATGCAACGAATACTTTAGTTCGAGGGCAAAAATTGCCTATCTTTAGCGGCAGTGGACTGCCCCATAATGAAATTGCCCTTCAAATTGCACGGCAGGCAAAAGTTATCGGGCAAAAAGAAAATTTCGTAGTTATTTTTGCAGCAATGGGTATTACTAATGAAGAAGCTTCTTATTTTATGAAAGATTTTGAAGAAACAGGAGCTTTACAGCGATCAGTTGTATTCCTGAATCTTGCCGATGATCCAGCTGTTGAACGGTTAGTCACGCCAAGAATGGCTCTGACTACTGCTGAATATCTCGCCTATGAACGCGACATGCATGTTCTTGTTATTTTAACTGATATGACGAACTATTGTGAAAGTTTGCGTCAAATAGGAGCTGCCCGAGAAGAAATTCCTGGACGGCGAGGATATCCAGGATATATGTACACTGACCTAGCGATGCTTTATGAGCGCGCTGGTATGATTAAAGGCAAAAAAGGATCTATTACTCAGATTCCGATTTTAACTATGGTTGGGGATGATATTACTCATCCTATCCCTGATTTAACCGGGTATATTACTGAGGGTCAAATTGTACTGAGTCGTGAGCTTCATCGAAAAGGAGTTTATCCACCTGTTGATGTATTGCCTTCGTTATCTCGATTAATGAATTTAGGGATTGGCAAAGGAAAAACACGCGACGATCATAAAAATGTTTCTGACCAATTATATGCAAACTATGCTCAAGGAAGGGATTTACGAGGACTGGTTGCAATTGTTGGTGAAGAAGCTTTGAGCGATCGTGACAAACGATTGTTAAAATTTGCTGAAGCATTTGAGCAGCGTTTTGTCAAGCAAATGAGAAACGAAGACAGAACCATTAACCAAACTCTTGACGTATCCTGGCATATGTTTGGTGCAATTCCTAAAAATGAATTAACTCGATTAAGCCCTGATTTGAAGGAAAAGTACTATAAAGATCAGCAAGTATAAGTCTTTGTGATAAGCTATGAGCCAAAATATTAAGCCGACAAGAAGTGAACTGCAGAATTTAAAGAAACGAATTAAGCTGGCAGAGTCAGGTTATAATTTACTTAAGAAGAAACGCGATGGTTTAATACTTGAATTTTTTGAAGTGTTAAAACAGGCAAAATCACTTCGTAAAGAGCTTACTGAAGAATATAAAACTGCTTTGCAGGCAGTAAATATGGCTCGTGTTGTAGAAGGGGATTTATCGCTCACTTCTTTAAGCATGGCAGTTGTTACTAAACCAGAAGTTGAACTTATGTCTAAAAATATTATGGGTGTTGTCGTTCCTAAAATCAAATCTCAACCAGTGCAGCATCATTTTATGGATCGTGGTTATGGAACTATCGGAAGCTCAACTATGATTGATAATGCAGCTTTTGCCTATGAAAAAGTAGTTGAAAAAGTTATTCAAGCTGCTGAAACAGAAACAACGATGAAGAAATTACTTGAAGAGATTGAAAAAACTAAAAGACGGGTTAATGCTTTGGAGTTTGAAGTAATTCCCAAAATGAAAACGCAGATGGCATTTATTAAAATGCGGTTGGAAGAAATGGATCGAGAAAATGTGTTTAGAATGAAGAGGATTAAAGAGTAAATAATTTGTAATTATTCTAATAACTCATCATATCCTACTAATTTAATTATTTCAGATTCCGTTTGGTATACTGCATTTTTCTGAAGCCTATATTTTATTGAAAATCTATACTTTTTTCCTTCTTGAAATTGTTTTGCAGTATTAATATCTAAATCTATTCGTAAATTATCATTTTCCAAATAATTTGGTGTGTCTGAAATGATTATAAAGTCAGAACCGCAGGTCTTGCACAAAGCACCTTTTGGGCATGGCGGGCAAAAGTATACGTCAACTACATATGCATCAATGTTAAAATTTCCTTCAGTTGGTTTTTCTTTAATAATATTTTCTACCGTAGTTACTTGGTATGTTTGATCTGTAAAAGGATAGGTTCTTTCAATTTTAGGTGGTATTTGATTAGTTGAGCATCCGATAAGAAGAATCATCATTGTTAATATGCTCATTATCATCCACTTTTTCATAATTTGAAATTTTAGGTATTTATATATTAAAATGTATTGTATTTTAGTAATTATAAATACTGTTTATTATAACAATATTTAAAAATAAAACCCTATTTTTAGCTGGTAATGCATAAGAAATGTTCTGTGTGTGAGGAAACTACTGCCCAGTATCTTATTAAGGATACTACTGACTACTACTGTGAAGAGTGCGCTTTGCAATGTTTTGGAGATTTAGGTCTACTGATTAGTGTTGAAGAACAGGCTCGAAAACTTAAAGAGATGATTGATACATCAATAACTCAAGATCCATCATCTCTAAAAGATCAAGATAATGAAGAAGAAAGAGAAGAAAAAGAGTAAAATTAAGCAGAAATAATAAGGTGGTTATACATGGATTATACATTATGGTTAGTATTTCTTGTTGGTATTATTGCATTAGTATATGCATGTTATCTTGCACGAAAAGTTTCTAAATATGATGTAGGCAATCAAAAAATGCAAGAGATTTCCCGCGCTATACAAGAAGGTGCTTTGGCATTTTTATATCAAGAATATAAGATCATGGCTTGGTTTATTGTTATATTTGGCGCGTTAATTGCTTTATTTTTAGATCATGGTGTTTCTACTGCATTGGCGTTTGTCTTTGGCTGCGTAACCTCGATTCTTGCAGGTTATATTGGGATGCGGATTGCAACCTTAGGCAATGTTAGAACCACTTTTCAAGCTCAAAAAAGTTTAAGCAAGGCATTTCAAGTTGCTTTTGAATCAGGTTCAGTTATGGGATTAGGATTAGTTTCTTTTGCAGTTTTAGGATTAGGCTTGTTATATATTCTATTTAGCTTGGTGCTTGGTTATCAAGCACCGATTGTTATGGAAATCATGGCTGGATTTGCATTAGGCGCAAGCAGCATTGCATTGTTTGCAAGAGTTGGCGGCGGTATTTACACTAAAGCAGCAGATGTTGGTGCAGATTTAGTCGGGAAGGTTGAGAAAGGAATTCCAGAAGATGATCCTCGAAATCCAGCTGTTATTGCAGATAATGTCGGAGATAATGTTGGAGATATTGCAGGAATGGGTGCAGATTTATTTGGGAGCTGCGCAGAAAGCACTTGTTCAGCGCTTCTTATTGGCGCTGTTGTTTTTGCAGCTGCTGGTTTGGGAGCATTGCTGTATCCTTTATTAATATCTGTTATTGGTATTGTTGCTTGTTTTATAACCTTGTTTTTAATCAAGTTGCCTGAAGGAAAAGAAAATGTAGAAAGTGTCCTAAAACGTGGTTTGATTATTTCATCATTATTAGTAGCAGTTGCTTTGTATTTTGTTACTACAATAGTTCTTCCTGCTCAATTTGAATTGTTCTCAGCAACCTATACATCACTCGGTGTTTATTTTGCGGTGTTATCAGGAATAATTTCAGGATTACTCATTGGCATTGTTACTGAATATTACACTTCACATCGCTATAAACCAGTGCGTTCAGTTGCAAATGCTTCAAAAACAGGAGCAGCAACTAATATTATTTATGGTCTTGCTTTAGGATATGAAAGTTCTGTCTTGCCTATTATTTTACTAGCAATTACTGTTTTTGTTGCCTATTCATTTGCAGGATTTTACGGGATTGCTATTGCAGCAATTGGCATGCTCTCAACCCTTGTGTTAGGATTAGCAATAGATGCTTATGGACCTGTATCAGATAATGCAGGTGGCATTGCTGAAATGGCAGGGTTGGATAAATCTATCAGGAAAAGAACTGATGTTTTAGATGCAGCAGGCAATACTACTGCAGCAATTGGCAAAGGTTTTGCCATAGGCTCAGCAGTGTTAACAGGATTAGCATTGTTCAGTGCATTTACTGTTGCTGGAAGTGTTGGTGTCGTTGATTTGTTATCGCCTCTTGTAATCAGTGGCTTATTTATCGGTGCATTACTGCCTTTTATCTTCTCTGCTTTGACGATGAAATCAGTGGGAAAAGCAGCATTAAGCATGGTTGAAGAAGTACGGCGACAATTTAAAACCATTAAAGGATTAATGCAGGGGAAAGCAAAGCCTGACTACAAAAAATGTGTTATGATTTCAACCGAGGCAGCTTTGAAGGAAATGATTTTGCCAGGAATACTTGTTTTAGGAACTCCTCTTGTAGTTGGACTTCTATTCGGTGTTCAAGCATTAGCAGGGGTATTAATGGGATCAATTGTTACTGGCGCAGTATTAGCAATCGCATCTGCTAATTCAGGCGGAGCTTGGGATAATGCTAAAAAATATATTGAAGCAGGCAATCTTGGAGGAAAAGGCAGTGATGTCCATAAAGCAGCTGTTGTAGGAGACACTGTCGGAGATCCTTTCAAAGATACCTCTGGGCCATCATTGAATATTCTTATTAAACTTATGTCTATAACTAGTTTAGTGTTTGTGCCTTTGTTTGTGAAATATGGTGGATTATTACTTAGATAATATTTTTGGCTCTGTCCCAAATCTCGGCTAACGCCTCGGTTTTGGTGCCGTGATTATCTCACTTATTTATAACAAGGAAAAAATTCCCATTGTAATTTCCTTTTTTCCCACGTATTAATTTGAAGGATAATCACAAGCATGGCACCAAAAACTATACGAATCAAAGAAAGTGTTGAATAACATTTGACTTTCTTTGATGGTATATTGCTACGCAATACATTCGGGACAGAGCCAATATTTGTCAATATTTATAAATAAAATGCTCGACCTTAGGTTGTATGGATATTGAGGCAGTTAAGAAAGAGATTATTGAGAAAAATATACCTTTGTATGAATTAGAAGAATATTTTCTCAATGCTTATTTTAATGATAATCTTAATCATGTTCAAGAATCCTGCGAGCTTGCAGAACAAATACGTGCATTACTTTTAGAAGAAAGCCAAGGAATATCTCTTTCAACTATTAAAAAAAGCTCTGTTCCTACTTACCGTGTTTATGAGCAACACTTTACTAAAGGTATTGAAATGAAAATTGGCGGTGTTGTTATTCCTGTTGGTGTAGGAGGGCCTGTTATTATTCATGGTCAACATGCAAAAGGTTCATTTTATGTTCCTCTTGCAACTAATGAGGCAGCATTGCTTGCTGGATTACAGCGAGGTTTTAAAACGGTTAATACAAGTGGTGGTGTTCAATGTATTGTCAAAGATAATTCCATGACACGCGCTCCCTTGTTTGAAGCGAGTTCTATTCACGAAGCACAACAAGTTTGCTGGCAAATTAATTGTAATCCGGCAGTTTTTGAGTTATTCAGAGAAATTGTTAAAGAAAAAGCTTCCTACACCCAATTAAAATCAATTAAAGCATATCAATTAAGCAATAAAATATGGTTGAGAATATGTTTTAACACTGGCGCAGCTATGGGTATGAACTCTGCTGTTAAATACACTCAAGCAATCGTTCAATTATTGCTTGATGATTTTCCTAATCTTAAATTATTAAGTATTTCAGGCAATTTATGCACTGACAAAAAAGCCAGCCATATTAATATTCTTGAAGGCCGAGGCACAGCTGTAGAAAGTGAGGTTATGGTTCAAGAGCAAACTTTAAAAGAGATATATGGTGATACTGTTACTGGAGCAAAATTGGAAAAACTTAATCATTGGAAAAATTATGTTGGCAGCGGCTTGTCAGGAACTTTGACAGGGTTTAATGCCAATGCAGCTAATACTGTCGCTGGTATTTTTGCTGCAACAGGGCAAGATCTTGCGCAATTACCAGAATCAACCGCATGCTTTACCCATGCTGAACAAACAGAACAAGGAATTCGTTTTGGTGTAAGTTTGCCTAATTTAGAAGTTGGTGTTGTAGGCGGTGGGACAGGATATGGCACAGCACGAGAATGCCTCTCGTTATTAGGTTGTTTACCCAATAATGTTTTAAAATTTGCAGAAATTATTGGCGCAGCTGTTTTGGCGCAAGAATTAAATTTGCTATGCACCTTGCTTAATCATTTTGAGCTTGGAGAAAGCCATCTTGTTCTTGCACGAGGGGAAAAACAAACACAATTACAAAAACAATTAGGTGAATTGCGTTGAATAACTGTGTTGATAATGATGTAGGTATTGTTGGTTTTGGCGGCTATGTTCCTTATTATAGAATTAAAGCTGAGACTATTGCAGAAGCGCATCATCAAGATCATCTTCAAATACAGCAAAGTTTACAAATTTTTGAGAAAAGTGTTCCAGGAAAAGACGAAGATACTATAACTATTTCAGTTCAAGCGGCTCGCCACGCTTTAGAGCGAAGTGGTATTGATAAAACTGCCATCGGCGCAATTTATGTTGGCAGCGAAAGCCATCCTTACGCAGTAAAACCAAGCGCTGCAATTGTTGGAGAGGTTATTGGGATAGGTAATAATTATACCGCAGCTGACACTGAATTTGCCTGCAAAGCAGGAACAGCTGCTCTGCAGATAGTTCTTGGTTTAGTTAAAGCAGATATGATTACTTATGGGTTAGCCATTGGTGCAGACACCAGCCAAAGCGCTCAAGGTGATGCTTTAGAATACAGCGCTGCAGCAGGAGGAGCTGCTTTTGTTGTAGGTAAAGAGCAAATTTCTGCAAAACTTATTACTACTTTATCTTATACTTCAGATACTCCAGATTTTTGGCGTCGGCAGATAGCTTCAGTTCCTCAACATACTGGAAGATTTACTTCTGAACCAGCTTATTTCAAGCATATTATTGCTTGCACTGAACGAATCCTTAGCAAAACAGGATTTACTAAAGATGATTTTCATCATGTTATTTTTCATCAGCCGAATGGTAAATTTCCTCTTCAGGCAGCAAAACATTTTGACTTTACTGAGGCACAGTTAGTTTTAGGACTTGTTGTGCCTCAGATAGGCAATACTTATTCTGGCGCTTCTCTTCTTGGGTTATGCAATGTCCTTGAACATTGTTTGCCTGGGCAACGTATTTTAGTTACTTCTTATGGTTCAGGATCAGGAAGCGATAGTTTTATCTTTGAAACAACACCTTTATTAGTCTATGCTCAGGAAAAAGCTATAAAAATTAGTACGTATCTTGCAAGGAAAAAATATGTCACGTATTCAAATTATCGAAAGGTTATGGAGATGATTCACTAATGCAGCAGCGTGTTGCTATTATTGGGACTGGAGCAACTAAGTTCGGTGAATTATGGGATAAAAGCTTGCGTGATTTATTGGCAGAATCACAGCTAAAAGCGCTTGAAGATGCACGAATTAGTCCTCGAGATATTGATATGATTGCAACAGGGAATATGTGCAGTGGTGAATTTTCAGGACAGCAGCATATTGGAGCAATGGCTGCTGATATTCTTAATATTACCGTGCCATCGTTTAAAGTAGAAGGCGCCTGTGCGTCGGGGAGTTTAGCGTTTCGTTCTGGATTACAAGCTATTCAGTCAGGAGCCGCGGATATTGTTATGGTTAATGGGACTGAAAAGATGACTGATGTACAACCACGGCAGGCAACAGCAGGTTTAATAGGAGCAGGCGATGAAGTATGGGAAGGTTTTACTGGAGTTACGTTTTGCGGGCTCTACGCTATGATGACGCGCGCTTATATGCATGAATTTGGCTTAACAAGGGAACAACTTGCCATGGTTGCAGTAAAGAATCATAAACACGGTTCATTAAATCCTATAGCACAATTTAAAAATCAAATTACTGTTGATCAAGTGCTGCATTCATCAATGATTGCAGATCCGCTTACTTTATTAGACTGCTCGCCAATTACTGACGGCAGCGCTTCAGTTATTTTAGCTTCTGAAGCATATGCTAAAAAATATTCTGACACGCCGATTTGGGTTACCGGATCAGCTCAAGCATCTGATACTTTAGCATTGCACTCTCGAAAATCATTAACTGAAATTCCAGCAACTACTATAGCTGCTCGTCTTGCATTAGCTCAAGCTAACATTACCACTTCAGATATAAATGTTACTGAGATCCATGATTGTTTTACTATTGCGGAAATTATGGCAATGGAAGGGCTTGGGTTAGTTGAACGAGGGCAGGCAGGCAAGCTTATTGAAGAAGGTCAAACTTATTTTGATGGAAAAATTCCTGTGAATCCTTGCGGTGGTTTAAAAGCATGCGGGCATCCTGTTGGCGCAACAGGTGTTAAACAAATTATGGAAATTGTTCATCAACTGCGCGGAGAAGCAGGCAAACGGCAGGTTCAACATGCAACTACAGGATTAACCCATAATGTTGGCGGCACTGGAGCAACAGTTGTTGTCAATGTTTTGCAGCGGTGATATTATGCATTATCAAAGTCCTATTTTACGCTGGCGAAATTATCCTGAATTCTATCGATTGGAAGGAAATCAATGTTCTGAATGTCAGAAAATTTACTTTCCAAAAACTCATCTTTGTTTCTGCGGAAGCAGCACTTTTCATCCTGTTACTTTAAAAGGTTCTGGCAAGCTCTTAACGTTTACCCAAATTAAAGCTCCTCCTGATATTTTTTCAGCAATGGCTCCTTATTGCATTGGTATTATTGAGCTTGATGAAGGGCCAAGGATTACCGGACAGCTTACTGATTGTGTACTACAAGATCTTTCTATTGGCATGCGCGTTACCTCGGTGTTTAGGAAAGTCTATGCTGTTGGTGATCAAGGAATTATTCATTATGGCATTAAATTTATTCCTGATATGTCTTCGATAAAAACTTTATAAATTGCTTATTGTTTCTCTCTGTTATGGCTAAAGTTTATGGAAAAGTGATACTTTTTGGCGAGCATTTTGTTGCTTATCAGGGTAAAGCAATTGCAAGTTCTATTCCTTTATCTCTAGAAATTTTTTTGAAAGATTTACCCTCTGGTCAGAAATCATCTATTATTCTTAATGGAAAACCCTTTCATAATTTGACCAGTGAAAAAATAATTGTTCGTGTTTCTGAATTATTATTTATCAAAGATCCTTTTGTTATTTCTGTTAACAGTGATATTCCTCTTGCTGCTGGGCTTGGGAGCAGTTCAGCATTCATTGTTTGTTTACTGAAAACACTTAGTGACTTTTATAATCTTCGTATGAATCTCTCAGACATTAATGATGCAGCGTTTTCAATAGAAAAAGAACTATCTTCAATCATTAGCGGTATTGATAATACTCTTATTACTTATGGTGGTGTGTTATTGTTTGAACAAGGTCAGCATAAACGTTTGCTTCTTAAAAAACCATTCAAACTTTTGCTTGTAAATAGTGGAATATTATCGTCTACTCCTGAAATTTTGAAGCAAACAAGAGATTACGTTACTGCTCATTCCTTAAATTTTAAAAAACTTGTTGATAAAAATAATAGTATTGTCGATAAAGCACAAGAAGCTTTATCAAGAGCTGATTTGCCATTGCTTGGAAATTTAATGACGCAAAGCCATATGCTTCTTCAACAATTAGGTGTTTCTCATCCAGCAGTTGAAGAAATTATTCAAATTGCTCGTGATTATGGTGTTCATGGAGCAAAAGTTACTGGTGCAGGTTGCGGAGGATATGTTATTGTGCTTGGAAAAGGGGAAAAAGAACACCAAAATCTCATTGATATTTTTTTGAAGAAAGGATATACTTCACAAGAAGTTATTATAGGTACTACATTTTCTACACTGCCAACTCTTGGTGAACAGCTATGAATCCAACTATGATGAAAGCAACTAGCCGAGCTCATCCAAATATTGCTCTGATTAAATATTGGGGTAAAAGAAACAATGAACTTATTCTTCCCTTCACTAACAGCTTATCAGTAACTCTAGATAATTTAGAAACAGTAACTACGGTTGATTTCTCTTCAATCTATCGAGAAGATCTAGTGATTTTGAACGAGGTTGAATTACTAAGCAATTCAACCTCGTTCAAAATCATTCATCATATTGATCTCATTTGGGATTTTCTTATGAATAGACCACGGGACATTTTTGTAAAAGTTGTTAGTAAAAATAATTTTCCTACAGCAGCAGGGTTTGCGAGCAGCTCATCAGGCATTGCAGCTTTGACCTATGCTACTATCTTAGCATTACATGGAGAGTTATCGTGGAGTCAAATCTCACTTCTTGCAAGGCGCGGCAGCGGTTCAGCATGCAGATCAGTCTATGGCGGCTTTGTTGAATGGCATGCAGGAAAAGAACACGATGGAAGAGACAGTTATGCAACTAAAGTTCATAGTGAATATTATTGGCCTGATTTTCGCATGCTTGTTATTGTTTTATCTTCGCAACCTAAGTATATTAGCAGTCGGGAAGCTATGGCTGTAAGCGTTAAAACCTCGCCTCTTTTTCCTTCTTGGATTATTCGATGTGAACGTGATATCATTGATCTTAAAAAAGCTCTTGATCTCAAGGCTTTTTCCATGTTAGGAAAGATAGCAGAAGAAAACAGCTTAGCGATGCACGCAGTCATGGAAGCTTCACAACCGTCTATAATATATCATACTAGTGAAACTCAAATTATTATCTCTGCTATTCAAAGCTTGCGAAGAACAGGTTTAAATTGTTATCTCACTAGCGATGCAGGCAGCAACATCCAAATTATAGCTCTTCATAAAGATATTTCTTCTATTCTTGAATCTCTCAAGCAATATCCTTTTATTCAAAAGATTATTACTTGCGGTGTTGGCAAAGGTGTTGAACAAATTAAGGAGGATTTATTCTGATGGAGATTACTGTTCCCGGCAAAGTTATGCTCGCAGGAGAATGGAATGTGTTACTACCAGGCCATTCCTGTATTGCCTTTGCGGTCAATATTTATGCCCGATGTCAGATTATATCTTCTTCAAAATTTACTTTGTCTTTTGAGCCTTTTAATTATAAAACTCAGTTTTCTATTCAAAAAAACAAACTTGTCCTTCAAAATCAACAGTTTCGAAGAAATGAAAAAATAAATAATGAAAGAGCAAATGAAGATTTTTCTTTAGCTTTAAAAGGAGTTGAAATAGCTTTACAATATCTTTCTCTCAGCAATATTAATCTTAAGCATTTTACCTTGACTGTTGATACTTCTTCATTTTATCATTCTAGTAATAACCATTATAATAATCATTTATTTAAAATAGGTTTAGGGAGCAGCGCAGCTTCTCTTGTTGGCATTATAACCAGTGTTTTAGTATTTCATCGGATATCTGTCAAAAGTTTTGAAGAGAAACTAGTTGTTTTTAAGTTAAGCAGCATTGCATTGCTTTCTCATCATTATCCCAGCAGTTGTTATGACTTAGCAACATGTATTTTTGGGGATATGATCTATTATACCTCATTTGATACCCAACTATTCATTGAAAAAATTAAGGGAAAATCTCTTCAAGAAATTCTTTCTCCTGTTTTTGAAGGATGGGGCGGATTAAACATCAAGCACCTCAACTGTCGAGAACTTCCATTCCTCATTTACTGGACGGAAAAATCTTCTTCAACAATTTCATTAGTTAATCAGGTATATACTTACCTTGATCAACATAAACAAGATTCACAGCTTCAAACTTCATATCTTCAGATAATGGATGATATCAATTCTCTTGTTCATAAACTCTTATCTGCGATTAATAACAACCATTTTGCTCTCATTGTTTATTTGATTAGACAAAATAGAGAACTATTATTACGTGTTGAAAAATTGATTGGTGTAGTTTTAGAAACTCCAGACATTCATTTCATTGTTGATGATGCATATCAACATGGCTGCAGCGCTAAATTATCAGGGGCAGGCGGCGGCGATATTGCAATTGTTGTTAGCCAAAGTCAATCGGTTCTTGATAACTTCAAGTCTGATCTTTCAGAAAAAGGTATTTATCCGCTACCATTATTACTTGGTGCTTCAGGTGTTTGTTATGAGTGATGATAAGGATAATGAAGACAATAAAAACAATAAAGATATTATCACTCATCATACTATTGAACAGCGGAAGCAAGAACATATAAATTTCTGCTTGGAACATAATGTTTCGTTTAATCATAATTATTTTGATGATATCGATGTTATTTATCAAGCATTGCCAGAACTTGATAGGGAAACTATTAGTGTTTCTACTTCATTTCTGGATAGAACATTTCGTTTTCCTTTGCTTATCAATTCTATGACCGGTGGATGTTTAGGCGCAGAAAAAATAAACATTGCATTAGCTCAAGCAGCTGAACAATTTAATATCCCTTTTGCTGTTGGCAGCCAAAGAGCTATGATTGAAAATCCAGCTTTAACTTCAACGTATAATGTTAAAAAATATGCTCCTTCTCTCTTTCTTATTGGCAATATAGGGATTACTCATGTTAACCAGTCTTACTTTTCAAAGATAGATGCAGCATTGAAGAATATAGATGCTAATGCATTAGTTGTTCATCTCAATGCAGCTCAAGAAGCAGTTCAGAAAGAAGGCACCACAGATTTTCGGAATAAAGCAGGATTATTGGATGATTTATGTCGTTTTCTTGATGTACCTGTCTATGTTAAAGAGGTTGGACATGGTATTAGCAAGGAAACTGCTCGGCTTTTAGCTCAGACCTCTATCAAAGCACTTGATGTTGCTGGAAAAAGCGGCACTTCATGGACAAAAGTCGAACATTTGCGGAATAATGATCCTAGTTCTCTCTTTAGTGAAATAGGCATTCCTACACCTATCTCTATTATATTGGCAAAAAAGCATTTTCCTCTAGCAATAGTTTCTAGCGGCGGCATACGTCATAGTTTAGATATGGTTAAATCATTAATACTTGGTGCGAGCATTTGCGGCATATCTCTGCCGATTTTGAAAATTTATCAAGAACAAGGAAGCCAAGGGCTCCATTCTTTTCTTCACCAACAAGAACAAGACCTGAAAACAGCGTATTTTCTTCTTGGTGCTGGATCTACTTCAGCTCTTTCTTCTCAAAAACTTGTTTTTTTAAATTCATTGGCGTCATGGTATAGTGCCGCATTATGCGACACTGACCAAAAGAACAAACTTTAAATACATGTTTACTCTCTATAAACATAAATATATTCACTTTTGAGTCAAAACAAGGATTTGACTTCAATTCGGTGACAAAAAAACCGTAATATTTTAATAGTAGTAATCCGGTGTTGTAATCCATAGGGGTGAATCAGATGATTGTAAAAGAAGAATTTTTGAGCAAATTAAGACGATATTTCTCTTTAAATTTGTATGAGGTTAAAATATGGGCGGCTTTGCTGTCTCGCGGTGTTTCTACAGCAGGAGAGTTAAGCGACATTGCCAATGTCCCTCGTTCTCGAAGTTATGATGTATTAGAGAGTCTTGAGAAAAAGGGTTTTGTTGTTATGAAATTAGGCAAGCCTATTAAATATCTTGCAGTCCAGCCTACTGAGGTTGTAGAGCGTGTTAAGAAAAATATGCATAATGAGACCACTGAAAAAATTTCGCGTCTTGAGGATCTTAAAAATTCTGAAGTTTTGACTGAATTAAATTCATTGCACAGTCAAGGTATTGAACTTGTTGAACCAGCAGATTTATCTGGCTCATTGCGGGGGAGACATAACCTTTACAATCATCTTGAATTAACTATTCGCAACGCAGAAGATTATGTTTCTATTATGACTACTTCTCAAGGCTTAATGCGAAAAGTTGAAGGCTTAAAACCAGTGTTTGAAAAATTGAAGAAACGCGGTGTTAACATTCGCATAGCTGCGCCTATTACTAAAGAATCTATGCCGGCTGTTAAAGACCTTGGTGATCTCGCTGAAGTTCGGCATACTGATTCACGCGCTCGATTTTGTATTGTTGATGGTAAAGAATTGGTGTTTATGGTTTTAGATGATCAAGATGTTCATCCAACCTATGATATTGGCATCTGGGTAAATACTCCTTTTTTCGCAAATGCTATGCAAGACCTTTTTAATCTTGCATGGACTAATCTGAAACAACCATCGTTGAAATAAAATATAAATTATATTTTATTTTTTTATTCTTCTTCGTTTTTTACAAAAATAAAACCTAGGATTTTTCCTGTTTTCTGATCAATACCTTTAGAAGTTAATCTATTTTTCTCTTCTTCAGTGCAGTCATCTTCTGATTTTACTACTAATTTCTTTGGCGGTTTTCCGAGATTATGGACGCGCGCTACTATTTCTTGGCCTAAATAACAGCCTTTGGTAAATGAAACATATTCTTCATCATCAATATTTAATATCATCTCTCGGTCATAATCAACACCTTGCAACGCTAACTTGTTATTTACTCTCCATACCTTAAAATCATTTTCACTAACTTTAGTTGTAAGTATCTTTTTGGTAACCAACCATGCTCCTGTTTTTTCTTTGATAACAAACTCATCATCACCATCCTCTTTTTTATAATCTTCTTTTTCATCTATTTTTTCATCTGTTATGTTTGCATAAACTTGGTAATCAGTTTCTTCTACTATTGTTTTTGTCAGCTTGCGATATTTTTCAATATGTTGTTTAAATCTTTCAACAAATTGTTTTTCAATTATTAACAGTATATCTTCATCAACCTTGATTTGATAACTTGTTATTATTATCTTTCCAAAGACATCAAGAAACGCATTTTTACTTGCATCTGATGTATTTGTGCTTAATCCTTTAAGTAATTTACTGACATTATTTTTCAGTTTTATCACTGTTTTAGTTGTTTTGAAATAAAGCATTGTGTTGGTAAAACAATCACATTTAAATAGTCTCTGTTCGTTAAATGGTTAGGGGTAATAGAATATAATAAAAATATTTAAACAATAAGACTTCTCAAGGGAGATATGCAGCAGTGTATTGAATTTCATGATATTACCAAAACATTTGGTAATGTAAAGGTTCTTCGCTCATTAAATTTAAGAATAGAGGAACACGATTTAATTGGATTAATTGGACGAAGTGGTGAAGGAAAAACAACATTGCTAAGAACCTTAATTGGATTTTATAAGCCTGATTCTGGAAAAATTATTTTTAAAAACAAAGAAATTACAAAAAACACAAAAATACTAAGAAACATTGTTGGCTTCTGCACCCAGGAAAATTCTTTTTACCCAGAACTTACGATTGAGGAGAACTTGCACTTTTTTGGAAAATTATATGGTATTAAAAAAACTATCCTCAAAACAAGAGCTGAAGAGTTGCTTACGTTAACAGAATTATACGAAAAAAAAGGAACATTAGCAGGTGAAATATCAGGTGGCATGAAACGAAGGCTTGATTTTGCTATAGCTTTAATCCATGATCCTGAGATATTGATTCTTGATGAACCGACAACAGGCTTAGATCCGATTATAAGGCAAAGTATTTGGGATCTTATAGAAGAAATCAACAAACAAGGGAAGACTATTATTGTTTCTTCCCATCTCCTTGATTTCATTGAAGACAAATGCAAAAAAATTGCTGTTTTAAAAAGAGGAGATATTGAAATGTACAACATGAAAATGCTGAGACAAAAATTTCCCGATAAAAGAACTCTTACACAAATGTTTACTGAGTTGATAGTATGAAAGAAATAATAAAGCTCTTTGAAATAATCATTAAAAACATCAAGATTTTGTTTAGATCATGGACTACAACATTTCTGGTGATTATTGCACCATTGCTTTTAATTTTATTGTTAGGTTTTGCATTTGGCAGCAATGAAGTGCATGATATCAAACTAGGAATCGTATCAGAAAGCTATCGATTGGTTGCAAGCGTCACGTCTATTTTAGAAAGCAATAATGTTGATCTTATACAAATCACCGATATCGAAGAGTGCACATTTATGATCATGAAAAACGAGCTTCATGCGTGTGCTGAATTTTCTGATAATTTTAGAATTACTGAAGAAGGACCAAGGGGAACTATTACTATCTATTTAGACAATTCTAAATTGAATCTCATTCCCTATCTAAAAGAATATTTTAATGAAAAAATAGGTGCAACCTCTGAGCAAATCACGCTTGAATCAACTGAAAAAATTCTTGGAGATATTGAACAGTCAGTTGTATTCATGGAAGAAACAAGAACAAAATTGAATAAATTTACTGAGGATGCTTTAATAATAAAGTCGCAGTTGACCACAACAAAAAAAACTTTGGAAGAAATAAAAAATGATCTTGATAAGGTGTATTATATCCTCAAGCTTGCGGAACAGTCTGGTTATTTTTCCGGCATTAATCAAACGACTGAACAATTCAATCTTGACACCCAGGAGATAAATACAACATTAAACTCAGTGTTGTATGATCTATCTTTTGCTCAACAAAAGATAGATGAAATAAGTAATTTTACTGCAGCAATTGGGTTGAATATTTCATCAGAACATGAAATGGTTAACGCCATTGTTATGGCAAAAGGCAACATAATTGATATACAAAATAAATTGACAGGCTATAATGAAAAGTTTGAGCAGAATAAAAAATATGTTGAAATTATTCCTTTAATTCTTCAAAAATTAGAGGAAACTAAACTATTTATAGAAACCATGCTGGTAGAAACAGACAAAAATATTCTCATTATTGATAATGCGTTGGAAGAAATGTATGCAATTGCAGATGACCTTGATAAAAGCATAACTAAATTTAGCAGCCTTGACAAAACAAAAGCAGCGTCATTACTAAAGCCTATTAAAACGGTATTTTCACCATTACTGGAAAATGCGGAAAAAATTATATTAATTTTTCCAATTATATTAGTATTTATTATTAGTTTTATTAGTATATTGCTTTCGAACATTACCGTATTAAAAGAGGTTAATTCTCCTGCGCATTTTAGAAATTTCCTTGTGCCAGTAGCAAGCTTTTCGTTTATTTTTGGATTGTATATTACCAATCTGTTAGTGATTTTGTTTCAGATTGGAATATTGTTATTAGTAGCATATTGGCGTTTTAACATTGATATTTTTAGCATGTTTCAAGATTTTTCAATTGCAATACTGTTAATTACCACTGTTTTTATTCTTATAGGGATGTGTATTGGATATGCAGTGAGATCACAACAAACCGCATTACTGTTAAGCGTTTTTGTCGCACTAACCACATTTCTGTTCTCTGATGTTATTTTCCCTGTTGAAATCATGCCAGAGCTTGCGACAACACTTGCTTCAATGAACCCTTTAGTGATAGGAGAAAGAATGTTCAGGGAATTATTATATTATAATATTCCACTCCAAGAACAAATGACTGATGTTGTGCTGCTGTCGGTCTATGTCATAGTGCTCAGCTTTGGCACCTTTCTAATGTACAAGTACCATAAAAGAAGAAGTTAAATAGTCTATTTTAAAAATACTGATATTATTCCATATATGGTGATACTATGGCGCAACAATCTGAGCATTATGAAAACGTATTAATATGGGCGTTGCCTGCTAGTGGGAAATCTGAAGTCATGACTTTTATAAGAGGATTAACCGCAGAGCAGCGTGCAGAGTTGCATTTCGGGAATTTAGTCGAAATAGATGATTATCCGCGAGTTGCTTCTCTTTTTCAGATAGATGATGAAAGGCAAGCGGCAGGATTAGAACGAGTGTTTACTCGTGAACAAGATTATGACGAAGGGGGTTTTGTTGATTCAAGATTGTGGAGTGTTTTAGATCAGCACTTGAATGCCAGGCATAGGGAATTACTTGCAAAGAAACCTAATGTCCATGATGATTCTACTGTAATGCTTGAATGCGCAAGAGGTGGTTCTCAAAATGCAGGATTTCCTTTACTCCATGGCTATCAAAATACATTAAGAAATCTTGACCATCCTATATTAGAAAAAGCAGTTATTTTGTATGTTGAAGTAACCCCTGAGCAATCAAGGGCAAAAAATGATGCTCGTTACGATCCAAATGACCCCAATAGTATTTTAGCGCATCGTGTTCCAACGGGAGTTATGGAACGTGATTATGGATGTGATGATGTGTGTTGGATGATGGAGCGTGCAGCTCAATCAGATCATCAGGGATTTGTGCAAGCACCTTCAGGGATTTATGTTCCTATTGGCGTATTAGATAACAGAAGTGATCTTACTAGTTTTGTACGTGAGAAAGGTCTATCTCAAAAAGAACGCGAAGACAAAAGTGCATCGTTGTATTTAGCATTGAAAGAGGTATTAGAACCATTACATCAAAGATATGTTTCTCGTTGAATTTTATTTTTTTGTATATATCAATCATTAAGATTATCATTATTATCTATCACAAGAAATAATAAGATTACCTCTACTAAAACCAATAGTGAGGTCATGCATGGTAGATTAAAGTTTCTTCGTGTTATAATAGTATTATTAAAAATATATGTATAACTATTTAATCAATTAATTCCCTCATTTCTTCTCTTGTTATTTGCATTTGTTCTCCTATCTTGAATAATTTGAAGACAACTTCTTCTATATACCAATCAGGCGTTTTTTTGTTGTCTGCATTCAAATACAAATCCCATGCTGCATGGCTTATGAAAGCAAATTGGAGCATATCATAAAAATATTTTTTTTCTTCGCTTGTTATGGTTCTTTGTTTTTGATATTCATGCAACCATAAACTTAATTTTTCTTTGTTTATTTTATTATCTTCAAATGCGCACCACCACATGATTGTTTTGCAAATGTCAAGTAGTAAGGGGCCAACAAAACTATTATCAAAATCAATAACTCCGTTAAGAGTATCATTCTCATCAAATAATGTGTTGTCTGGTTTAATGTCGGCATGTATTGGACCATGCGGTAAGGTATCTGGAAAATGCCATTGATTGAAGTATTTTTCAATTTTGGGAAGATATTGTTTTCCTTTCAAAGCTTTATCGAGAATTAGTTGTTTATTTTCTTGTAATATTATGTTTAAACCTTTCAGGCTAAGATCGTTTCTTTTTCCAATGATATTTTCGTTTTCAATTAATTTGTGGAATTTACCTAAGAATCCTGCGGTTTCAATGATTTGTTTATTTGTTATTTGATCCGGCTGTTTTCCGTCAATAAAATGATAGATGATGCAGCATTTATTATTTGTTTTTGAAATAAATGCATTGTTGTTGTTTTGTATTATTCTTGGCGCAGACGCATTATTCTCTAATAGTTTTAATAATGTAATCTCATATTGCAATTCATCTTCTTGCTTATGCTTGTAAATTTTTACGGTGAATATTCCAAAGGTTGTTTCTATTCTGAATACATCACTATGCAGACCATTTCCTATATTTAGGGTTGATAGAATTTTACCAATATTATAATCATCAACAATATTACTTGACCATGTGTTTACTAATTCGTGTTTTTTTATCATCTGTTTTTTCTTATCTTTCCAATCTTGGCAAATGACCTAATATTTTTGTGTCTAATCTTCCCAACATTTCTTTTTCTCCTACTACGACAAAAAAAGGATCTTTATACAATTCACTTTGAGGATCATAAATTCTAAAATCTTTCAATGAAAAAGGAGCAATGCTAAACCTTCTATCATGTTCTCGTATCACTAATGCATCTGCTCCAGCTTCTTGCAATAATAAGATTGGTACATCCCATACACATACATGCGGACCAATGTACATTGCTCGAGCATCAGCATGATTTTCTGGAATTACAGTACTTAATGCTTCATATACTGCAGAGGTGTAACCAAATCTTCTAAAATGTGTTTTTAATCCTGCTAATGCTTCCAGTACAGGTTTATATTGTGCAGTGTACTGTTCTGTTAATTTACTTGGCACATACCCATCAGCTATAACACTGCTCTGGAATATTTGTTTTCGTGAAGCGCTAAGCTCTATCACCAAAGGATTCTCATCATTTAGATTGCACATCCAAGCACCTTCTCCTTCTCCTGCCCATGTTAGTAACCCTCTATCAGGACTGAAAGCAACATCAATAATTACGCGATTCTGAATAGCGTACATGATATGGACGGTATATTTATTAAAATCATCTGCTTTAATGCGTACATGGCAATCTTGCCTATATTTTACATTTTCAGGTCCGTCGAGAATACGCTCTAACGTTCCCGCATATGTGTCAGTGCCATCAAGCGGATCAAAAATTCCTGCGATAGTGCTTCGTCCGTGTCTTCTTCCGGATTCTTCGCCAATCACTGTAAGATCAGGATCAAGATTGAGAAGTTTTTGTATAATATATTGTTCACTAGCAGTATCAGCTTTTGTTACCAGATCTGCAGTTAATCCAACACTTGGTTTTTGAGTTGCTAATCCACCTAAGCCATATCTTTGAATTTCAGCTCTTGTGGGTTTTAAGATGGTGTTTCCTACTTGCCAAGCAATTGTTCTTAATGTTTTTGCAGTTATTTCTCTTGTCTTAGTCATATCTTTAAGAAATAGCGTACTATTTATTTAGGTTATTATCTTCAGATCACAGAGCCAATCATAGACTAATCTTCCTCACAAACGTAATAAACCCACTATGCCCTATGGGCTGCATGGTTGCTGGCCGTACTTTTCTGCCAAGCACTTCCCATTCCCGAGACATTATTTCAACAGTTTTTAGAAATAATAATTGTTTATTCTCGCGAACAGCATTAACAAAATCACTTGTTTGTGGAATTGAAGGAGAATAGCTGACAATAAATCCACCTGGTTTTAAAGCTGCAACAGCATTATGCAACGCTTGCCAAGGCTCAGGAACATCTAACGTGATTAAATCAATATTTTTATGAGGAATGTTTTGATAAACATCACCAAGTTGTGCAGTTATATTTTTCAAACCTAAAAAAGTAATATTATGTTGCGTGATGGTAAGATGGTCTTCACGAAGATCATAGGTATACACTTTGCCTTTAGGTACAAGATGCGCTAAAAAACAACACAAGGCACCACTACCAGCTCCAGCATCAACAATTTTCCAGTCGGGTGATAGACCTGTTTCTGCAACAATAATCCCAACATCTTTTCGTGGAATAATTTGCGCTGATCGTTTTATTTTATGGTACAGATCAATAAACGCGGCTTCGAGAACATACATTTTTTTGCCAGTATTTGTTTCGACAATAGTTCCAGGTTTTGCTTTCTCAATAATATCTGTTTTAACAAAACCATAATTTGTATGAATATCTCTACCCGTAAAAAGATATTGCTCGTCTTCTTGAGTTATTAATAATTTAGTTCCTGCCATAATCAAGTCTTATTTCTTTTTTGTTACTAACGACCAAATAACATACATCAAAACAACTGCAACGAGAAAAATCACATAAACCCAATTAGATTTTCCTACTTCAAAGCAAGATTCAATTCCGCATATTATGTTAGGAGGTAATAGTATTGATGATAAATATCCCGCGAGCACTCCCCCTAAGAGCGATACAATCGATTTGATAATTGTTGGTTTGAATCCCATAATTCTGTATAACCGCCCTTATATTTAAAGATGACGATAGGTTTATTTAATTGTTTAGTTTCACCTTACAATACTTTATACTCAGCAAGAACATAGTCATCAACACGCTGCAAGACCGTATCAACGGTTTCTTTATGCCATCCTTTGGTGTATAATGCATCTTTAATAGTATTGAGACTATTGCCTTCTCCAAGACAGCGCATGATATAGGAGCTTAAGACTATTTCTATTTCATGCTGGGTTAAATCTAAATCGCGAACAGCAATATTAATGGTTTCCTTATCCCAGCCATATTTGCTTAAATCAGTATGGAGTTCTTCAGTGGTATGCCCGCGCAACAGTTTATCTTTCAAATAAGGATGCAGCGCTGCATTTTCATAATCATTATTGGTTTTAAAAACAACACTTTCGCCATGACTGGTTTTCTGTTTTTTAAAATGTTCTACATGAGGAAAAAGATGAAACTGGTGATCGAGACTGCTATAGGGAACATCATCCAGCTTTTGAAGAACAAGCTCTGGCTGCGGATGAGTTCTCCGTTTCATAATAAGATACCCTCCAAAGCCAACAAGAAACACTGGCATAACTAAAACAATAGAAAGATACACAAACGTAAGCAATGAATTAACGACGGTAGCGTTAAGGGGAGCTAAATCATAGGTTGTTCCAGAAGTTATGCCCATCATGCCTTTGAAAGAATCCTTACTAGCCAATGGAGCAAGAGTAATAAAGAGCATAACTACACTGAAAAACACTATTGCTTTCCACCCTTTTCTTCCTTCAGGACAATACAATGAGTCACCCATACTAGTTTCTAAAGAAAGTAGATATTTAAAGTTATTGAAAAGTTGGCTCTGGTGAAAATCTTTCAGGTTTTAGCGCCGGTTCAGCTTAAACGTATTACTTTGATTGGATTTTTCTCTCTGGCACTCCGAAAAATCCCCACAGTGATGGTAGCAGAGCTTCACAATATTGGCGCTAAAACTATACGAATCAAAGAAAGATTGAATAATATTTGACTTTCTTTGATGGTATATTGCTACGCAATACATTTTCACCAGAGCCGAAAAGTTCTCTATTCAGAATATAGAAAAAGCGCGAGGAGAGACTCGAACTCTCGATCAGAGGGCACTACAATATGCTCTTAAAAACATATTCATTGCAGCCTCTTGCCTTAGCCGCTTGGCCACTCGCGCATAAAGCCTATTTTCAGCAATAAGAGTTATTTTATATATGTTTTGCTCATGTTTTTTAAATATAACCTAAATGGTGGTTATTTTGACATTAAGAAAGATAATGACTATATGATAAAATAATTTTCAATGCAATCAAGCATGAGGTAGAACATGATGTGAGAAAATTCTTAGATATAATCAAAAAGAAATATATGAGCTAATAATACGAGAAAGAGGGCTAACGAATGGATAGGGGACATTTCTAAACGACGAAACAGGGGGAGTTCATTATTCCTTATTTTTATCTAGTAGTCTCTTTTTCTTATCTGTTATAGAAAGATAGTTTTGTCTGGTTGTTACTGGACGACCTAATTCTTTTTCAGCTTCTATCCTAGCATTTCCTGCTACTTTTCCACCTCTTTTGGCAACATCTTTGCTTTTATCAAAAGTTTCTGGTTTTTCATCTTGTGAAAGTTCGGTTGTCATACGTTCACCGAGCATTGTAAAAATTAGCTCTAAATCATTCATGTGATCTCTTAGATTGGCTTTTGATTGTTTTGGCAGATTTTTGAATTCTTTGTACTCACTGGGGGTCATTCCGAATGTAGCTTTAGAAATTTCTGCTGTGAGGATAGCAAAATCTCTTTTTTCTTCAATGCCTCTTTCTTTCCATTCGTCAGTTAGATTTTGTCTTATAGCAATACCTCTTAATCGCTTATCAATCCAATCTTTAGGATAGCCCTTTGCAGAGTAAATTTCCTTCATTCTTTCCTGTGCAAGTTCAGGATTTTCTATTTCATCAATTCGTTCTTTTCCTACTTCTGCAAGCCATCTCTTGAATGGTTATTTGTCTTTTTCTGCCAGTTTCAGTCAGCATTTCTACATGGGGACAATTTGTCCCTAGGTAACTTCCAAGCTCTTCATCTCTTTTACGCAGTTTTTTCAAATAATCAGTAGGATTAGCACTATCTGTTAAAGCTTGGACTATATCAACCAAAGAATAATGCCACTCATCTTTAAACCAACTTCTTCGTATTTTCTTACTTTGGAATACAACTAATGCTTTATCTGAATCTGTCATTTTTCAGAAGCACCCCAATTAAGTTTTAGTAATCCTAAATTCACTTCAAAGCCAAAGTTTCTCTTAAACTCTGGTTGATCTTCAACTGTGTTGATACCTAATGGAGTTATTTTCTTTAAAATAAAATGTTGAACTCCTTGATGATTGCCCATAGTTAAAATGATATCTATAGCCCCTATTTCTTTTAGGTATTTGACTGCTCTGTCTATCCTGTTGCCTTCCCATTTGGTAGTTTCTAATAATTTTTCTGGATTAACAGAACCTTTATCATTTACATAGTAATCATACATAAAAAGCAAGATTTCTCCGGCATCTCCTTTTATTGTCATTATACACACCCCCTAATTTCAGCATGAATACATTGTTTTGAAGCAGAATTATAAGAGTCCGCAGTACATTTATTATTATCATCACAATTAGGACAATCAGAAGTGCCATACTCTCCACTTTCGCATATTCCATTACCTTTACAATTCAGTTTTAGTGTGTTCATACACTCATAGCCTGTTTCTGAATTACAAAAGTCATTAGTGCAAGAATTGTTATCGTTGCAAGATTTAGGGCATTCAGGAATTAGCCAATTAATTAAAACAAAGAATAAGATTATTGCTAATATAGCTATTCCTTTTTTCCACCAATTAAATTCAAAATGCTTTAAGCGATTGCTTTTTTTCTTGTAATGATTAAATAGCTTATCAAAGAATGGTGTCGCAATTAAACCAATTAAAAAAAGAGGGATGAGATTAATTTTGTTACTAATTAAAAAATATATCCCTAATCCAATGAAGACAATAATACTCACAACCCAAATTGTTGTTTTTGTGTCTTTTTCGGACTTTATTTTTTTCGCTTCACAACTATCGTAATGTTTATTTAATGCGTCTTCTGACCTAAATTTTTTATTGCAGTATTCACAATAATATTCTTGCTCTACCTCTTTTTTTGTCTCTTTCTTTTCTTCCTTTTTTACCTCTGTTTTTTCCTTGATTTCTTCTTTCTTTTCAATTTTTCCAGAAAACAGAAGAACAAGTCCTGTAAGTAATGGTGAAAAAAATAAAGAGGCAGCCATCCAAGCCCAAGCGTTTCGATTCTTACTATTTGCCCATACTCCTATTAAGACAATAAAAAAGAAGTACCAGAACCAAATTCCATTACCTCCAAGTGAATTTACTAAATCAAAAACAGTTTCCACCATTATCTTTTTGCCTCTACTTTAATTGTCCAAGAGCCCATATTTACAGGATTTATATCAAAAAAATAATCTCCTTTTCCTTCATAAACATAGCTTGGTTCTCCTTTTGATTCACATTTAGCCATCATTCTAAAGTCAACTTGAGATGGTTGTCCGTCCACTAATTTTTTAACTTCTAAATTGTACATACTGTATTCAGTAATTCCTGTACAAGTAAGAGTGTACCTCCACTGGGCTGAATTGATAGTAAATGACTCTGTCGCTTTTGGGCTTGCCCCACTTATAGTTTTAACTTCGTACCATCCTTCAGAGTCTGCTTTTAGACAATCATCTTTATTCTTTACTTCTGATAAGTCTGAACAAACATAAACTGTATTTGTAACTGTTTTAGTTTCAACTTTTGTTTCAGTTTTAACTGGGCATGAAGCACAATCTAATTGAGGACAATCTGTTTTACAACTTACAGATGAACAAGAAGTTGCAGAATCTACAAAAGAACCATCCGCACATTGATATTTAACGACAGTTTGAGAACAACCTGCTAAAACAATAATAGATATTAGCAACATTCCTAAAATTAGATATTTCATTTTTTCTCCCCCTTAAAGTATTTTTCATATCCTGCATTTAGCCAGAATTGATTCTGCCTTCCAACTTTTTTATATCGAACAATACCTTCATGAAGTAATTTTAGAAGATGAACCTGTGCTGTATTCCAAGAAACCTTTACATCAGCAGCTATGTCTTCAGTAGTTGATGGCCAGTCTGCTTTTTTCAGATAATCTATGATCTTCTGTCTTGTATTAACCATACACGGAACTCCCCTTTATTGTGATATATCATAAGACTAAGCACAACTTCTATTTAAAGATTTCGATGATAAACGACGACGAACGGAACTCCCCCTGCGACTAAACTAAACGACCAACTTACAAAATGTCCCCCTTGATACTTGTTCTTTATGTATCGCTTTGCTCATTTGATTGAACGCCCTCTTTCTCGACTCTGCGGACGCAGTTTTACCCCACTTTGTAGGGTAAAAGAGTTTAACAGCGATTTAACGGAAAATTCTGTCGCTTCGCTAAATTGCCAAGCGATTTCCAGAATTTTCCCAAATTGATTTTTCGAGGAAAAAATTGTGGGTTGCCTCAATTTTTTCAGCTCTGAAAAATCAACTTCGTTAAATCGCATACGTTAGTTTCAATATGACTACGGGGCACACGACGACGAAATAGGGGCACACTCACGATGTTACTTCACACTTTAAGTTTTACTTTATGGAATAGTGGGTTTAGGAAGAACATTTAAAGATTACTAGCCAGAAATCCCCACGCTTTGGCGTTGGGGATGAATGGCGAAACGATATAAAGCCGTTTTCTGATTTAGCTCTTTATTGGTAAAGTGGTGAGCCCCACTTTGGAGGTGAGGCTCAATGACGGTTTACCAGACCCACGCGTATAAGCACGGTGTAGGTTGGAGTACTTGGCACTTTCAGTGGGTGACCAAGTACCGTCGTAAAGTCTTTGAAGATGTTGAACTTCAAAAGCTTTGCGAAATCTTCCTATATGAAATAGCCAAGCGTCACGACTTCGCTATTGATGAACTGGAAGTAGCACTCGACCATGTTCATGTGGTCGCGTCGCTACGCCCCAGCATGAGCCCGTCTCATGCTGTACAGCTTATGAAGGGCTACACTGCTCGTATGCTCTTCATAGCAGAACCAGAAAAGCTTGGAAGATTTTACTGGGAAAGAAAGGGCAAGCGTAGTCTTTGGGGTGATGGTAAGTTTATCGCCTCAGTAGGCCACATAACTTTGCAAATGGCCAAAGATTACGTAAAGAATCACGAGGCTCGCCACGCCAAAAACCATAGTTATCAGAAGAATCCCCACCCTTTAGGGTTGGGGAGCTTCAATTATCCGGGATAGGAAAATCATCGTTCTTCCAGGGGGCCCAAGGAA
>JACPTB010000008.1 GCA_016192995.1 Candidatus Woesearchaeota archaeon | reverse complement strand
ATGCCATGGTGAGATTAACCATCTCATGTGGGTTCAAAAATCTTGCATCCCTTGAGATTTGGAAGTCCCGCCCACTCCGCTCTATACATGGATAAAAATAAAGGTTTAAAAATGTTCATAGAAATACTTTTAGCAACATTGGTTGGTATAACCGCCGGGATCATCACCGGCTTAACTCCCGGTATCCATATCAATTTAGTTTGCGCGGTAGTGTTGACAGCAAGCTCACTTATTTTAAAATATATTTCTCCGCTTAGTTTAGGATGTTTTACTATTGCAATGGCAATAACCCATACATTTCTTGATGCATTACCGAGTATTTATTTAGGCGCGCCATCTGAAGATCAAATATTAAATGCATTGCCAGGACATAGGATGCTCTTGGAAGGAAAAGCCCATGAAGCAGTTGTTTTAACCATTATAGGCAGTTTTTTTGGATTAATAATGACAATAATATTTTTTCCGGTGATAATAAAAAGTATGGACTTTCTTTATCCCTTGACTAAAGATTACATGGGCATTGCTCTAGTCATAGTAGTTTGTTTTCTTATTTTCAGAGAACCAACTTTGCATAAAAAATGCTGGAGTTTTATGTTATTTTTCACTTCAGGTATTTTAGGTATCTTGGTGTTAAATTTTCCTGAGATAAAACAGCCATTATTTCATCTGCTGAGCGGCTTGTTTGGATTAAGTTTATTAGTGATGAGTATTTTGGAAAAATCAACTATTCCTCAACAAACATCAGTTCAAGAGATTATCATTTCAAAACTTATTTTAATAAAAAGCACCATCGGAGCTGTGCTTGCAGGGTACTTTGCAGGCTTTCTTCCTGGTTTTGGGAGCAGCCAGGCTGCAATCGTTGCTCAAACATTTCTTAAAAATATAGAAGATAAAGGTTTTCTCATATTAGTGGGAGGTATCAATACCGTGAATATGGTTGTTTCAATTGCTACTATTTATCTTTTAGAAAAAGCAAGAAATGGTGCTGTTTTAACGGTGGGGAAAATAATGGGGAAAGTTTCTTTTGAAGTGATGATATTATTTTTAATAGTTAGTATTATAGTTGCTGGAATTGCTGCATTACTGTCATTGTCATTATCTAAAATATTTGCGTATCTTATTTCAAAAGCGCCTTATGCAAAAATAATTACAGGTATTATAATATTTATTATATTATTAAGTTTTTACTTTGATGGTTTGATTGGATTATTGATATTAGGTACTGCAACAGCAGTTGGCATAACAGCATCATTGCAAAAAATTGGCAAGAATCATCTCATGGGATGTTTGTTAGTGCCAGTTATAGTGTATTTTATAGGGTAAAAACTACATTTTTACCGGAGCCTCTCCTTTAATCAAATCTTTAAATAATTCCAATGCTTGTTTTCCAGAGTTGATTACTTTCTTTACAAAACCAAACGCAATGTCATGTAATCCATTGTTTGCAGGAATAAAATCCAAATTAATATTATCTTTAAGATTGGCAATGTTATGTTTAATAATTGCTTCCATCCATGGAATCTCAAAGGCAAATGCTTTTGCTTCCTCGTCATGCTTGTTGTCAAGAGTATTAGATAATACATGGCCGATTTCATGACCAACAACAAGCATAACTCTATCTAAATCTCCTTCTTTGACAAATACTTGCCGTGTTTTATTTAAAGAAAATCCTTGGATGCCATTGCTCCATTCGCTGCTGAATTGTCCATGTATTCTCTGCAATTGCTCTGCTGAGGATATCGTAATTGATATGTCGTCAGGTAATTCATTTCCCGTTGTTAATTTAAATGCTTCCAGAATATACTGTTTAATCTGTTCAGCATTGCCAATAAACTGCGTTACTGGTCGATAAATATGAAGAAAATTATCAACAACATGATGATATTCACGAGGTGGGTGCGGTAGGTACGCAGATAAACAGCTCTTAACTCCATAATATTGTTGTTTTTGATGGATACTATCTAAATTAATTACTTCAGTTTGGGAATCTGAAGCCCTAGTACTAGGGGATACATAATGAAAAACAAGATCATCAAGTCCTGGAGAAGAATCAGAGTGATAAGTATTTGAGAAAGAAGTATGGTTAGGAACATAAACTTGTTGTTGATAAATCATGTTATTTACCATTTTGCAAAGATATGTCTCCATAACCTGGTAATTTCTGATTCATATCTATAATCCCTAGAGATTTCTTCACAGTTTCCGGTAATGTTCCTGTTGATCTATTTGTCATTTGTGCAATAGGATCATAACCTTGAACCATACTGCTACCGTTATAACTAAGTGGACTTCCGTGACTTAATCCAAAACTGCCATATGCCTGTGCTGTAGGCATTGAAGGCGGTGTTTGCAAGATGCTTATATATAATTCAGCCATAGTTATTCACCATTATAATATATGCCATTGTTATAAGTTGCCATATAATCGTTTAATGTGCTAATATGATCTATCTGTCACAGTATAAATCAAACGGATATTTAAAGAATTAGGGATTCTAATAACAGTTAGTGGGACTAATAAATCATAGAAAAGTTTATATATTAATGTATCATTAATCATGAATAATGAGGGATAACATGATTGTAACTATAAGTAGGGGTCAACAAATAACCATACCTGCAAAATTGAGAAGTGCATTAGGATTAAAAATAGGTAGCAAAGTAGAGATTGAAGAAAAAGATAATATGTTACTAATAAAACCTATAGGTAATGAATTAGAAAAAATGTTTGAAAAAACAAAGCATATTCAACCAAAAAAAGTACTAACTGCTCAAGAGATGGATAACTACAATGAGAAGATGTTCAGATGAAATTTGTTGATAGTAATATTGTAGCGTATGCATTTTATGCAAATGAATTTCAAGAGAAATGTCAGAGGACAATCAGAGAAGAAAACCTCATTACTGATGCAATTGTTTTAGTTGAAGCATTTAACATCATTGAATTTCAAACATCAAGAGAAAATGCAACTCTCTGCATTAAAGCTCTATTAAAATCAAATATCACTATTAAAGAGGTTAATATTAATATTATTTTTGAGTCGTTAAAAAGAGCTAACAAATATCCTCAACTCAAGTTTATTGATTTAATTCATTATACGATTGCTCTTTTAGAAGATTGTGATAGTGTTTTAAGTTACGATCATGATTTTAATAATCTTGAAATTCCTAGAGAAGAACTTGTATGATGTTCATATCAACTTCAACTTCTTAGCTTTTCTATGTAATACTTCATACCGCAATCCTATAGTACGCGCTGTTTTAGCTATGTTATGTTCGTGAAATTTCAAAGCTTCTTCTACATATTTCTTTTCAAATTCCAGTAATGCTTCGCTTAATGATAATGGCTGTTCAGGTAATTCTTTAAGAATTTCATCTGAAAGAACATCAACATTTCTATACAAGCTTCGTAGCTTCTCAGGATGCAGCACTTCTTTGTATTTGTCAAGAACCTGTTCAATTTCAACATTTAACGCAGACAACTGTACTGCATAAGGCTTTACCATCTCTTGTTTTATTTTATGTGCATCAATATGTAAATCATTGAGTAAGCGATGAATAGAACGCCGATCAGTCTGCGTTAAACGAGCAACTTCAGTAATATTGCCAAAGTGTAATTTCAATAATTTTTCTAAATATTGCTGTTTAAATTTTTTTTTTGCATCTTTAAATGGAAGTGTCATGTCGATTTTAATTCCTAATAAAGTTGGCTTGTGAAGCAATGAGGTTATATCTTCATTCAATTTCTCAACTGAAACGCCAAGGAATTTGCTTGTTGTTTCTTTAATAATAGGTTTTACTTTTTTAGTAATGACTTCTTCTAATGCTTGTTTTGCTACCATGTTTAACATCTATGATCACGGAACTTTATAAATATTAAGTTACTATTCCACAATAATAATAAACGTTTATATACGTACTTCAATATGGGATGAAATAATGAAGTCTGAGATTAAACGTAAAGAACCTCCTTATAAAGCAAATTATACTACTGAGGATTATGATGTTGCCCGTAGTTTTAGCACTAAAGTGTATAATGAGTTTGGTGGATTTATACGTGCAATTATGATTTTTGGCGGTGGATCTCAGATGAACACCAAAGGAGATATTGATATTCTTATCATTGTTGATAATGTTTCATTTTATTTAACTCCTGAAATTATAGAAACATATCGCATTATTGTTGAGAAATGCGCAATTGAAACCTCAAATAGATTGCATATAACTACATTAAGGCTTACCAGTTTTTGGGAATATGTCCGCATTGGTGATCCTATCATTATGAATATGCTCAGATCAGGCGTTGGATTAATTGACACAGGTTTTGTCTTTCCCTTGCAATTATTATTATTTGAAGGAAGAATACGACCAACACCAGAATCAGTCAATGCTTATTTTGGGAAAAGCAAGGCAGCATATTACAGCGCCAGATCAAGAATGATGCAGGGCGTTATGGATTTATATTGGGCAGTAATGGATTGCGCTCATGCTGCATTAATGCATGCTGGTGAAATTCCTGCAACACCGCAAGGAACTGCTGATAAATTATACGAACGATTTGTAAAAACCAATAAATTGGATAAAAAATATCCTGAAATGTTGAGAAAATTTTATGATATCTCTAAAAAAATACTTCACCGAGAACTAAAAGAGATTAAAGGCGAGCAATTAGATAAAATGATAACTGATGCCAAGGAGTTTATTGCTGCAATGAATGCAGTATGCGGAAGAAAGGTATAGATTTACGTACGTAATAAGTCTGGAGTTTTAGCACCTACTTTTGTGAAGCTTTTCTTATATTTGCTGTGAGGATTTTTCGGAGTTCCAGAGAGAAAAATCCAACCGAAATCCACTTAAAAAGTTGAACCGGCGCTAAAACCAAAAGGGGACTTATTACGTACAGATTTACGGCACAATCCAAAAAACGAGTGATATTGCGAAAATGCTTTCGGCAGCCACCATCGGCTCGGCTTAAGATGCAGTTATCGATTGTGCTATCCTCTCTGGAACCTCGGATAGCACTCGATGAAAGATAAGAAGAGCCTCGCAAAAAAGATGGTGGCACTTTTCGCAATATCACTTACAAATTGGATTGTGCCAGATTTACGTAAACCTTTTAAATAACTACCTAATTATTCCTAAGATGCCAGGGCAATACCAATTGATTAAAGATTGCAAGATAGGTAAAGATACTAAAATATGGCATTATGTTAATCTTTATGGCTGTGAAATAGGTAATAATTCTATGGTCGGTAGTTTTGTTGAGATACAACCAGAAGTCAAGATTGGCAATAATTGCAGAATTCAATCACATACTTTTATCTGTTCGTTAGTCACTATTGAAGACAATGTTTTTGTTGGACATGGTGTGATGTTTATTAACGATATTAAACCTCCTGGAGGAAAGGATAATTGGAAACCAACACTTATTAAAAAAGGTGTTTCTATAGGGAGTAATGCAACGATTATGCCAGTAACTATTGGAGAGAACTCTATTATTGGCGCTGGCGCAGTTGTCACTAAAGATGTTCCCAATAAGGTGATTGTTGCAGGAGTTCCAGCGCAAATAATCAAAAGATTAAAATAGAAGGAGATAAAGACTTCGTCTTTATCTAAGGTGAAACAATGGTTACAAAACAAGATAAACAAGAAAAGCAGGAATCAGTTGCTCCAGCAAATGTTAGCAAGGATGAACAAGTTGGTTTTCATAAAGGGGCTTTGGCTACTTTAGCAAAAGAACGTGAAGAAATGGTTAAAATAATTTCTATTGTTGAACAGCTTATGCAGATGCATATTAAAGCCTTGAAAGACCTTGGTATTGATTTAGAAGCGCAGGCGCGTGAAATGGCAAAAAAACAGCAAGGAACTGAGAAGAAACCAGCATCAGCTTCAGGTAAATTAGATCAGTTGTTATAACTACTATGTTATTATTTTCTTATTTTTCCTGATGCTCTCTTTAGAGAACTTTGCAAAATACTCGCATAGCTCGGGTTACTGCCAGTTCGCATTGAGATTTCCATTTAACAAAGCAATTTTCTCTCTGGAACTCTGAAAATTGCTCAATAAGTATTTCGAAAATGCTCACCATTTTGGCAGTAACCATAATTTTGCAAAGTTCTCTTTATTCTTTCGGAAGAACAAGTACCTGATAACTTCTATGATTAGAAGGAAAATAATCTGCGTGTTGAGGTGATAGTTCTAAATGTAATGTTTTAATTTCAGCAGCTAACGGTGGAACACTATTAGTTATACGTCGAGGATTAAGATACAATCTTTGCATTGTTGTTTGCCTTAATAATAATTTCAATAGTACTACTGGACATCCATATAACGGACAAATATAATCAATAAAACCAGTGTCACCATCGTCTTCATGTTGTTTGAATATTCTAATATATCCTTTAGTGTCACCATCTAAATAAATGAAATATTTTACTGCAGGATTATGTTGAAAATCATCACACGCAATTTTACTCTTATCATATGCTGGAAATACTGAACCAAACGATGAATCAGGGGTTATACAACTATTCGTGCTGCGTAACACCTCTTCAAGTTCTCCCCACTCAGTAACTTCAGCAAACTCCATAGTATAATACTAAGAAACAGGTCATATCTTTTAAATATTAATCTTTATATACTACTTACTTCTTTAAGTAACATTATGGGTTTTCGCTATCAAACTGATGGATTATGTTATGTTTGTGGTATACAAACTGAATTTTATTGCGACCATTGTAGGCGATACACTTGTGAAAATCATCGTGTCGATCAGGAAATTTCTGCTGGGCCAGGTAGAAATGTCCCAAAATTCTTTCGTTTTTGCCAAGAATGTCACAAAAAGGGGAAAACTAAACCAATTGACCCCTACCGTCATATTAGAAATCTAGATCATACTTAATTTTACGATATATTTATATAACTAAAGTTCTCAAATTTATAAAATTTAAGAACTTTAGTTATATAAACTATTTAAAAAAGGTTGGTATGTAATGCGTAAAGCTAAGAAAAAAGCAGCTCGTAAACGATTATCTTCATCAAAATCTCCTAATGAAAGAAATACGCATATCTTAGTGTTTGTAGTTGTGATCTCTTTAGTGCTTTTTTATTTTTCTATATTTAAATCAGGCGAGTTGTCTCTTTCATCATCAAAAGATATTTCAGGAAAAGGTTATTTTGGTAGTCTCCAATGCGGGGAAGTTGTTTGTGATTACAAAATTACTGATCAAGCGAATAAAGATCAGCTTGTTTCTTTGTCCGAAGGCAGTACTACTGAGTTAAATACCGCTGACCATACACTTGAGGTTACCCTTGTTGGAAAAGGAGATATTCCAGATTCTTGTAAAACGCATTTCAAATGGTGCAATATAAATAATGGAGAATGTCTCGAAGAAGACAAAAATATGATTAATGGACAAATAGCAGCATATTCTTATGGTATGTCAGTTACTTTGGATCAAGGCTTTTGCTTTGAACCCATTATTCCTCCCTGTTTAACTGACGCAGACTGTACTGAGAAAGAAATCTGTGAAATTTCATCGGGGAAGTGCATTATATCATCACCGCTTTTAGAAGATTGTATTCAACATAGTGATTGTAGTGAAGGAAAAGTATGTGAGAACAATCAATGTGTCAATGAAAAAGATGTTATTTGTGTTGATACCGATGTTATTAGCAGCAATGATCTTCTTCCGGGAGGAATAGATGTTTCCCTTGACCAAGCCCAATATATCAATTATCATGAACCTGGCAAAGTGACTACAGAATCGAATAATTTTTCTGATGCATGTATGAATATTACTGGTACTATGTATCTTATTGAACAATTTTGCGATCCGACAACAAAACAACATGGAACCTTAAAATACCTTTGTCCTGAAGATGAAATCTGCAGTCGAGGAGAGTGCATTCCTGAAACATTTCTTCAGCCCCCCCTTAAAGGAAATTGTCAAGACACAGATATTATTTCTCAAAATGATCCGCTCTCTTCAGGGATAGTTCCTTCTTTAAGCCAAACAACTTATGTTAACTATGGCGTCAAAGGTACTGTTTATTATAATGAACAAAATTACACAGATGCTTGTTCAGGCATATATTTAACCGAATATTTTTGTGACGTGAAAACTAATCTTCCAGGGAAAATCCAAATGGTTTGCCCTCAAGCAACGCGGTGCAATCCTGACAAAGGTGCCTGCATTTCAACAGATGCTCTGATTCCAACTCCAAAACAAGAACCTGTTGATCTTTGTTTAGCATTAGCTATCAAATGTCCTGCAGGAAGCAGCTGTTTCGCAGGAAATTGTTATCAAACAGACAATAAAGGAAACATTGGTGAAAATACTTGTGCTGAAAAATGTCCTTTTAATACTGTTTGTTTTAGGGGAATATGTTCAGGAATTACATCACTGCCACAAGACATTGGAAAACTACTGGAAAAAAATAAAGTTGACTTGTGCAAAAACATTAATTGTCTGGCAAATCAAGCATGTTTGAAAGGAATTTGCTTGAATAAAAATCCTGATGGAAGCCTTGGTGATGGAACCTGTAGCAATGCATGTCCAAAAGATAATATCTGCTTAAATAAAGAATGCCTTTTAGCTGATGATGTTGTTATAAATCCAGCTCAAACACCAAAAGAAGATGCACTTCCTAGTGAAGGTGATACTTGTATTGACAGCAAATCTTGCGCAGCAGGTTTATCATGCCAGCAAAATATTTGCGCTAAGATTACCTGCTCTTCAAAGCAAGATCCTCTTTGTCCTGAGAATTCAGAATGTAACAGTAACAGCAAACAATGTGAGCCTACCAATTGTAATGCAGAAAAAGTTTGTAAAGGATATTACTATTGCGCTGAAAATATTTGCCAACCAATGTATGGTGTAACAATTTCTCCAAAAGAACCTTTTGATTCTGAAGCTCTTACTGCTAGTTCTTCAGCATATGGTGGTAAAGGAATTGTTGAGGATGCAGTTACTGTTTATAATTGGTATAAAAATAACAATTCAATTACTGTTTTTAATATTCCTGTTGATGCATCCCACGTTAAGGAAACTAAAAATAGTATCAAAGATATTAGTGGGAATAATTTATTTGTAGAAAAATATGGTGGTCAGCTTTATTCAGATGCAAGCTTGCCAACGGATAAGTACAGTTTATCCATTTCAGGCAATAATGAATATCTTAAAATACCTTTTAGTTCTGAATTAAATGTTGATGCATTTACTCTGGAATTGATGATTAATCCGCAAAAATTAACGGGTAAAAGATATATTATTGGTGTTGAAAATGCATTTAGCCTGATTCATGATTCAGAAAAAGGATTATTGTTTACTATTCATGGTGTTAAAGGAGGAACAGCAAATGTATCCTTGGCACCGCTAAAAGAAAAACAGTGGTATCATGTAGCACTCCAATATACAGCAAAAATCCAAGGCTCAGAATTATCTTTATTTGTTGATGGAACTCTTGTTGCAACAGAATCGAGTAAGGTGGTTATGCAGGATATTGAGAACGATCTCTATATTGGTTTATCACCAGAAAAGAAACAAGCCTTTGAGGGTTATCTAGACGAGTTACGCATGTATTCTTTCTTAGTTCCAGAGATGCAACTTAAGAAAAATGTTAAAGGATTTGATACAATTCATGAAAGTCTTACTAGTGCAGGAGATGTATGGAAAGTTGTAGTGTATGTGTATGATGATCAAGGAAAGCTGGTTATAAATAAAAATATTAAATCTTATGATCAAGTTGAGATCCAAAAGAATCAACCTCAGCAAGATGTTAAAAAAGATAACAGCGATGATAAAAAAGGTGGCAAGAAAACACCTAGTAATTTGTATAAAGGCAATATATTTGATAAAACAACGTCAAGCGCTTCAGTTGTTTCAAAGAATAAACCTAATTATTTTAGCATAACTAAACTAGAGAAAAAACAAAAATCAAGCGCTAAAGCAGCTGCATCAAAACCTGTTATTCAGCAAACAAAAGCTATTAAGGAGGAAGCAGTTAAACCAACTTGTTCTGACAACATCAAAAATCAAGACGAAACCAATATAGACTGTGGCGGTTCATGCGAACCTTGCAGTGAAGAACAAGCGAAACTTGCGCGCTGGTGGATATGGGTTGTGCTAGCTGTAAGCTTATTTGGTATTCTAGTATTAATTGGTGAAGCACGTGTTTATAACTTATTTTCACGCACTCCTAAATTAACAACCTCAAAACAAGTACCGCAAACAACTATTGTGCCTAAAGAAGATGGCGCTCTTGCATTTATGAAAGAACAGCTTAATCAGGGCATTAAAAAAGATGAAATTATTGATCATATGCTTGCTGCAGGATGGGATGAAGAGTTTATTCATAATCTTTTTGACAAACATTTTGAGCATATGTTGTCAGAACGCGACAAAGCACAGCTCACTAAATTTGTTGATTATTATAAGAAGAAAGGCATGTCTTCTGAAGAAATTAAGCAGACGTTAGAAGACGGCGGATGGGATAAGGATGTATTGGATAAGTTATTAGGGAAATAACTTATCCAATACATTTATAAAGTTCAAAGATAAAAATCAATAAAAAAGAGTGTGTAGGGATGAAGCATAAACATAAAATAGGCTTAACCATAGTTTATTTGATTATTATAATCATATTTACCTTCTATTTTACCATATACATTGACTTAACTCCAGAACAGCGAGATAAAGATATGTTTGGGAAAGCAATTAATTGGCTTTTGAAAGAAGATTTAGCTGGAAAAGGTGGAAGCATAGTAAGTGCTCCATTCTCTCAACCAAGTTATTCTATGTTAGATTCTGAATTTACCACTTTTCTCAATCAACAGTTGCCTCCAGAAAAAACCAAGTTATTGTTTGAACAGTTTTATACGCTGCAAATATTTGGGCAATCAATTAATAAGTTCCAAACATTAATCCCTTTTATTATTTCTTACTCATCTACGGGAAAATCAATCACCGAGCAATTTCTTGAGTTTTATGTACCCCTGTATGATCAACAAATAGCAACGCTGTTTGTCCATGATACCACTATTCCAAGAACTGATTTAGTTGGATTAGGTGGTGGAACCATTGATATTTGTCAATTTAATTATGGTGTTTCAATAGGAGTTCCTTTTTGTGAGAATGGTCAAAAGATAGTCAAATGTAAAGATTATGGCAAAGGTGTAGCAGGTACTGATATAGTTAATACTTGTAATAATCTAGGATGTGATGTAAATACTGATACCTGTAACCAACCTACTGGCACCTGCCAAAGTTTATATGGTGCTCCTCAAGGTGGTGTAGGTTGTTGGGATGGAAATGATATTACACGATGCCATGATGGAAAACTTCTTCTCTTAAAGGATTGTCCTAATGGATGTCAAAAAGGAACTACAACATGCAAAGCTCAGCAAGCAACATCTTCTACTCTTTCAGGAAAAGTATATCTCCGTTATGATACAACACCAGAATCAGGTTTGTACTTATATGGTGAATTTGATGATAAACCTTATTACTTAGGATCTGAAAAAGAGTTTGCAGAATTAGATCAAGTCATAGTTAAATATACAGATAATACAGAAAGTGAATCTAAACTAACCTGTTCAAATGGAAAATGTCTTATAGGTGGACAAGGAAAAATAAAGATTAAACCCATGAGTTGGTGTATGCCTCTTACAGTATTAATTGATTTTTTATATGAACCCAACGATGTATTTGCACCTACTTTTTCAATCGACTTAAATGCTGATAATAATTATTTTTATGGTTCATCAGATTGGAATAACGATGCAATACACGATCCTTATGATCCATTGCTCAGTAATGTTCAATGTGAAAATGGAAAAATAAAACTAATAACTCAATCTAATCCAGCAGAGAAATTAGCCAATTATGCAAAATGTAATACTGATGCACAATGTAGTAGTGAACTATGTACTGAATTAACTGGTAAAACAGGTCCAATAGGTCCTTATGGTCAATCAGTAACAAGTACAGGAAAATATTGTATCCCCTGTAATGAAGAATTAGATTTTGAAGATAATGGATTACACTTTTATTATAGCAAAGGATTTATGTGTAATCAAGGATTAGGACAAATATATCCTACTACTTGTAATTACAAGCATTCATGTATTTCTTGTGATGGACGTGGTGATTATCCTGAATGTGTTGAAGCTTGTAAACAAAATCCTAATTATAAATTCTGTATCCCTCAAGGCTGCACTGACAATTATTGTCCACAGCAAAAAGGTCTAGCAGATGAAAATGGTTGTGCTAATCAACTTCCTTATATCATAGATCCTACAACAGGGGCTACAACATTCAAACCATTTGAATCAAAAGGAAATAATCAGGAATATCGGTTTGTTGATCAGTCAGTAAAACTGTGTCCAGGAACATATCAATTTGATAAACCATTGATATTTATGTCTAAAGAGAAAGGCAAGGATTTAGTATTAGATTGCCAAGGTTCAACAGTAAAGTACGCATCAAATACCTATTTTACTACTCCTTTTATTACTCCTTTGGATGCAGGTGAAAATCTCATCATTAAAAACTGCAATTTTGAAGGGTTTAATACGGTATTTGGAGCATCATATGGAAAAAACATTGCATTCTTGAACAATAAATTCACTAATGTTGCAACAATCGCTCAATTTGATTATAGTAAAGGTATTATTTTTGATGGGAACAATGTTATGAGTTCAAAATATACAGCTCCTGATGGAAAAGTAACTAACAGTGCAGGCACTCTGTTCTTTAATAATGTTGATCTCGTTACTTTTATTAATAATAATCTGTACATAAGCGGCACAGTAAAATTCAATGGTGGCAGCAATCATATCATCTACAAAAATAATCTTCAAGGCGGTTATTATGAGTTTTCAGATTCAAAAGTAGTTTCAGTTTCAGACAACACGTTTGCACCATTAAAATATCCAAGCCAAGCAGATGCGGTATTTTTTGAATCAGTTGGTAATCTTGTAGTGATTAATAATAATTTTGCACTTCCCTCAGTAGGTGCTGATACCTTGGAAAAACCAATGTTTGTATCTAATAGTTATCAAACAACAATTCAGCCAAATTTCTTAGGTGTTACTGGTGGAATGTTTACTAATGAAGAAATACTTAATGAACCACTTTATTTTGAAGATAATGAATTAGCTAATTATTTTATCAGCATTCCAGAAGATAAAATTCAATTATCTGGCTCTGTAGGAGCATTTTACTATACTTTTGATCCGAAAGTGCTGCATCTTGATCAAACACCTGCTTATTTTGCAACAATTACGGTTAATGATAGTATTGATAAAGTGTATGCTGAATATACAGCTCCTGATAAAAATAATAAAAAGATTTATTTTGGTTTTGCTAAGAAAGATGATAATTATATCCAACCAAAATTACAGAACGATGTATTTCAACCTGATTATATTATTGGTGTTAAACATAATACTAAAAATTATGCAACAGAAGATATTCTTGTAGATCAAGAACAGAAGATTTTTGTTGAAGATATGTGCTTCCAAACTCCATCTGAGTTTGATGTCATGTACAAATATTATGATTTTAATACACAACAATATGTTGGAATTATAGCACCTAAAAAAGAACAATATGAGGCTGATATTAACGAATTAAAAGGAGCAAAGCTAAGCTGTGAAGGAGGAGATTATAAAACTCCTTGTAATAGTGATGCTGATTGTTTAAATGACGAATATGTTTGTAATGTAGATACTTGTGTTTTAAAAAGTACATTAGGGACTTTTGAATCGGAATGTGAACAAGCTTCTGACTGTGATGATGGATTTTATTGCAAACCGGAATATCAAGCTGGTTATTTTGTGGGTGGACTATGTTTAGCTTTGCCTGATTCATGTTCTGGTGCAAATGATTGCCCTCAATTTTATACTTGTGAAAGTGGCGACTGTGTTTTAACTGGTAACCAAGATTTTAATTGTGTTGATAGTGATGTTGGACCTAAATTTGAAAACTATGCTTATTATAATACTGGAGTTCCTGGTATAGCAAAAGGATATTATCCTGCACTTAATACTGTAGATACTAATTTAGATTATTGTGTAGATGAGAATAATCTCATGGAATTTATGTGTGATCTTAATTCAAATATATTAGATTATGATCAACAAGATTGCGAACATGGATGTGTAGATGGTTATTGTAAACAACCTTGCAGTGTAACACAACCATGTCCAAATGGATTTACTTGTTTTAATTCAGGAACAGAAAACTATTGCAAACCTGATGTATCTCCATTAGATGATATTTCATGCACTACTAATGATCAATGCCCATTCCCAGCAATATGCGAGAATAAAAATTGCATAATTCCTGATGAAATTCCAGAATGCACTAAAGACATACACTGCACATCTGGAGAGAAATGTGAAAATGGTGGATGTGTTCTTGACATAGATACTAAAGGAAAGACATCCTGCAATCAAGATAGTGATTGTGGAAGTGGTTATTACTGTCCGCAGTATGGTGATCTACTCATACTCCCACTTTGCACACCTTTACCATCAAGCTGTACTGATGATGCTTCATGCAACAGCAATAATTACTATTGCGGATCCGATAAAGTATGCAAGCCATTAATCTCAAAAACATGTTCAGCTGATGTCGACTGCAAAGATTCAAAATATACCTGTACTTCAAATAAATGCAGCTTAAAAGTGGATAAACTCCCAACAGGAGAATTGTATTATTACACTGCTTCTGATGGAAACCAAAAATTAAATGTAACTATTAAAGATGATGATGGTGTAAAAGCTGTATTATTGTATTATGATTTAAGCAAAAAAGAAATTTCATCAGATAAAAAAGAATCTGCATTATTAATCGGTTGTTTTGGTGCTAATGTTGAACAAGGAACATGCGGCAAAGAAACTAATTCATTTACTTTTGTTGTTAAAGATGGTATTTCAGGGGTTTGCAGTCAATCTTGTAGTTCCTCAATCACTGGCGTTATTATTGAAGACAATGCTGGTAATCAATATCAATATTATCTTGAAAAAGAAAATGATTTCTATGTCAATGTTGCAAATGATCAGATTAAATCAGTTGTATCCGGGCATCCAGGGGTGTGCAGTTGTGGAACTCTACCAGCTAATTACTGTTATACAAAAACTGCTAATGATAAACAGGGAACTTGCAAGTATTCCTATGAATTCTGTGATATTGCTGAAAAAGTACCGATTTGCAAGCTAAAATTAGAAACCTGTAATAAAGATAGTCCTTTTAATTTTTGCGGAGCAGGAAATGTTTGCACGGGAAATATTTGTATGATTGATTGTTCAGGTGATAAAAAATGTCCTGAAGGATTGACCTGTGCATCAAATGTTTGCATTAAATCTGGGGAAACATGCATTGATAACAGCCAATGCACTTCTAGTGAATGTAAAAATAATATTTGTCAGGTTCTAAAAACAGCAGATGATGATGATAACGATGATAACAAAGATCTAAACAAAAAGAAAAAGAAGAAAAAAGATAAAGATTGTGAACCTAAATATGCCCAATCGTGTTATAATGATGCTAAAAAGCAAAAATGCATTAATGGCATACAAACAATAAAATGCAAGCCATTAAATGATTGTTATAGGGATGGCGGCATATTACAAATAACCTGTGACACTTCGAACCAAGCATATGGAACAACTAAGGCAACTTGCACCGATGGTATTAAAAATCAAAATGAAAAAGGTGTTGATTGCGGCGGTTTATGTGCAAAATTATGTGTACCATTAACCATTAAGAAAGGCACTGTTCCACAATCAACATTAACACCGTCACAACCAAAGTTTACACAACCTGAATTTAAGGAAGCATCCTGTTACGATGGTATACAAAATCAAGGTGAAGCAGGATTGGACTGCGGAGGACCTTGCAATGCCTGTGAATCATGCTTTGATGAAATACAAAATCAAGATGAAGAAGGAGTAGATTGCGGCGGCAGTTGTGAAGTCTGTTCATCTCCTTGGAAAACATGGTTATATATCTTAATTCCCGTTGTCTTAGTGATAGGATTGTTACTTATGCTTTTAATTAAATCTGTTAGAGGTAATATATACGACAATCATGGTTTAAATTTAGGATCATTGTCTGTTGGTAAAAATGATAGTCCTGAACAGCATGGGCGATTTGCTCAGCTGAGCCAGCATACATCTTCTTCTAGAGAATCACTTAGTGATATTCCCCAAGTTCACACTTCAAATCCTGCATTTGATAATCAATTGCAGCATTATATTCAAGTAGAATTAGATAAAGGTTATACTAAAGAACATATTATCAAAAACCTTAGTTCTGTTGGTTGGCCGCAAGAAAAAGTGGAGCAATTATTTTCAAAAGAGGCGCATACCTTTTTACCTCAAAAATATAAACAGCAGCTTTCACGATTTGTTACATTCTACAAAAAGATTCAATAGTATAGGTATTAAGAACATGATCGACTAATGCAATAATTATTGCTAATGGTATGATTGCATCAATTTGGCCAAGAACAGAATCACTTGTTAAAAAGAATTCAATTATCATAATATTTGCTAAATATTTATTATGTAATACCCGGTATAATAAAATATAAGATACAATATCCCAACTAAGGTTAAAATACGCGAAATTAGCAGCAATCATATCAACAACATCTAGGATAATTGCTGCTAAAATTGGTCCTCTTTTAATAAATCTGAACAATCTTTGTTTTCTTGTTTCAATATCTACAATTTCTATGGATGGGTGCATGGGTATTTACAGGTAACTATGTTTATATGTTTTATGTCAGTTTTTTATTAAAGTACTATCTATAAATAGTTTCTATTTTTGAGTAGTACTTTAATAAAAAAACAAAACACTTAAATACCATAAGTTATCAAAAATAATATGGCTTTAATTAGTTTGACAAAAAAACCAACCAATGTTATTATTGTCGAAGGTTTTCCAGGGTTTGGCTTGGTTGGTACCATAACAACAGAATATCTTCTTCAGCATTTAGAATGTGAATTAATTGGATATCATATATTTGAAGAATTAGCTGCAACATTAACCATACACGGTGGTAAGATATTATATCCGTTAAGCATTTATTATAATAAAAAGTATAATCTGGTCATTATTCATTCAATTATAAGCACTTCTGGCATAGAATGGAAATTACAGAAAATTATAGAAGATATTGCTCAACAAACAAAAGCAAAAGAAATTATCAGTTTGGAAGGTGTTGGTTCAACACAGCCATTACGCCAGCCAAAATCATTTTATTATACCAAGCATCAGCCAGCAGCAAAAAAATTATCTGTTTTATCTGAACCATTAAACGAAGGGATTATTATTGGAATAACATCAGCTTTATTGTTAAAAACAAATAGTGTTCCTGTGGTAGCCTTATTTGCAGATACAGCAAGTTCTCTTCCTGACAGCAAAGCAGCAGCTAAATTAATTGAGTTATTGCATGGTTATCTTGGCATAGATGTTGATACAAAACCATTATTGGAAATGGCAAAGAAATTTGAAGAAAAAATAAAAGGACTTCTTGAACAATCAGCAAATGTACAAGAAGATGCTAAGAAAAAGCAATTGAGTTATGTTGGATAGTTATCTTTTAACCAAACAAACATATGCTTCTTTGCCAAATACATATTCCTTATCTTCACGATAACTGTGTTCTAATTTCTCTCGTACTCTTGTGGTAATTTCTTGTGCTTTTTGTTTATCAGATAAACTATATTCTAATCCAGCTTCAAGATACGTTAACATATTCTGGTACATGGTCATAAGATTATTCTTAGAATAAGCTAAAGGAACTTCTTTATATACTTTTAAAGTAAATCCATTTCTGCGTACCTTTGTTTCAAGATCTTGTTTTGCATATTTTGGTTCTTGTCCTGTATTTGGACATGGTAATTCCACTTTTTTGCCAAACATATCTAAAAGTACTTCTTCAACAGTCTTGAGAAATGATCTTTCAAGTGATGGATGTTCTTGATCAATAATAGGTACGCTAAAAACATACTCTCCTTCTGGTTTAAGTACAGCATAAATCTGCGGTAATACTTTATCAAGATCTGGAAAATACTTGAAAACTGCTACTGAAACAACTTTATCAACTTCTTGAACAAGATCAGAGAGTTCTTCTGCATTACCTATTTTAAGTTCAATTTTTGGCTCATGTTCAAACTTTTTTCCTGCTTCAGCTAACATTGCTTCAGAAAAATCAATACCTATCACTTTTCTTGGATTTTTTTCCAGAATTCTTCTTGTAGAAAGTCCAGTTCCACAACCAAGATCAACAATAGTATCATCTGGGGAGTATGTTGTAATATTTAAAACTCCATCAATCTCATCATCATAACCTGCAAGCTCTTTTCCAAATACAGCAGCTGCATCCTGTTCGTATCTTTGCGCAACTGAAGGATCTTTAAATAAATCTCCAGGTTTACCCAGATCAAAAAGTTCTTGATAATGTTCTACTATTGTTGGTGTCAGTTTAACCATAAAATCTCTCACTTTTCTATCCAAAACACATGGTGGGTAACTATTAATAGTGTTTTTCATCTTTATTATAAACAACATAAATAATCTGGATGTTTTTACATCTTCTGCTTCGTGTTTTATGTGAAGCTATTTGGAACAATAGTCTTTTGTTACTTTTTGCTTTATTACTATCTCTCACTTTTTATATTTTTATTGCTTAAATATTTTTATCAATTTTTGATTTTATTCATAAAATACCCTGCTAATAAATTTTTAGCAGTTTTTTATTTTAGTCGGAATTATATACTATTTTTATTCGTGAGCAATATTGTTATTTTAATAAATATTGTTTTTGCTTGAATATTTTAAGTAAAAATATAGCTAAATTATGATGTTATAGCTGTTCTACAGCTATCTTTGAATAGTTTCTTCTAATAGTTTAAGTCGTGTTTCTAATTGGATTACTTTGACCTGAAGTTGTTTGTTTTCAGCATTAAGATACATAATCCAATCATTGCTATTCGCTTTTATAGCTTGCATATTAGCGTTTAAACCGCTTATATCACTTTTTACCTTGTTGAATGCATGTTTTATCTGGGAGTTTTTATTGTCAAACATATTTTCACCTTCATAAAGTAGCTACATATCTATTTTATAAATATTTATAGTTTTTAGTATATATCTTCCCTATTTTTCAATAAATCACATCATCGAAAAATTGTTTTAAAAGTTCAATTTTTGCTTAAATAGTTTAGTTTGTCGGTATTTTACACTACATTAATATTAAACCATCAAAAATCATGAGTTGGCCATACTTTTTGTTGTTAAGGGGGGCTTCATCAATCAAAGGAAAGTAAACTAGTTTTGATTATAAAGTCGGTATTTTGGATGAATTTATGGTATTTTTAACGAAATTTGTTTGAAATTCGGTATGATCCAAGAAAAAGGCAGTTTTAATGTTTTTTGTTAGTTAGGAATAATGCCGAATCTGCTAATTTATTAGGTGGAAATGAGGTTTTATAGGCGTTTTAAACGTGGTTTAAGTGGTTTTAAGCTGTATTTTTTGTTTATTTGAGGTTTAATTAGTTTTGATAATAATATTTAATCTTTAATTGAATATTATAAGCTTAAATTTATCTAATTTCACTTAATTAGTGAGACTATTAGTGTATGGGTCTGATATATCTACTTAACTATTGTGCTTTTAGTTGATTTTTTTATCTCTAATTAATTGAGATTTTTTGTCAATTTCTGCTAAAATATTTTAAGCGATTTAATCTCAACTAACTGCTAAAAAGTTTTAAGCAAATTTGTCTTGATTTTACATGGTTTGTTGTTATCAGTTAGACCTTAGATTTATTTAACTTAACTTTTCGATATGTTTTTGATTAAAATATGTAATCTGATATATGTCTTGATTTGAACTGTTAGTTTTGCCAATTTTAATAGTTACAGTAACAGCTAAAATTTCAGAAAATGAATAATTTGTGAAACTTAGAATTAGGCACCATTAATTTAGTGATAAAAGTGAGTTTAAGCTAAATAATTTAGTTTATTCATCAGTCATTATTGTTACTAATAAATAGTTAATATTAGAAAGATTTATATAATCCACTTGTTTGTATTTTTTAAATTAAAACAGTGACATAAATTAAAGTGATATTATGGTTTATTCATCTATTGCAGAATTTAATGATGATCTTGCTAAATCTGAAACTTTTGTAAGGAGAATCGAACGTATTGGTCGAAGTTTACGACAAGAGTTAAGTGAGAGAAGAAAACTTATTGAGACTAAGTTTGAAATTATGTATTTGGGATCTACAAGTTTGGAACGTTTGACTGCAGTTGTTGATCCTAAAGCTCCAGATGATAGATATCAATCTGATTTTGATATAGGTGTGATTACTGAAGACGAATTAGATTTAGAGCATAAAGTGAGGATAGTAGAACATTTGTTACCTACTGGTTCAACTTTCCGTACCAATGGTCGTGTAGAACGCCGAGCAATTACTCAAAAATTTCCTATTAATATGGCTATACTTTCTGTAAAAGAAGCTGATCACTTGCCCCCTATTGTTTATTCTCGCCAATATCCTGATATACCACCTGTTATAAGGCGAGATATTCGAGCATTAAGATTATATGTTATGCGAAATGGACTTTATGGTGGTTTTACGCGTGGATTTAAAGGAATAGCTTTAGAAAGATTAATTATTGAACAGGGAAATTTTGAATCTGCATTGGATTGGTTGCAAACTGAAGCGAAAGCTAATATTGTAAATAGTGGCAAAGAAAGTTATTTAGAAAATCCTATTAATGGATCTAATCTATTAGGTAGGCTTATTCCTCGAGTTTGGCGAGTCTTGGCTACATCTGCTGAAGAATATTTTCAAAGATCACGTGTAAGGTCAAGACCTTATGATGGTTTAACATGGGAAGAAGATAATCATAGTAGTTATACATTTATGTTTAAAACTTCGAAAATAAGTGATCCTGATAAATGTTATAGGTTAGTAGATAAATATTTACATCGTGCTCTGCAAAGAGTACATAAACGATTAAAATCAGATTTAGATATCACTTATGATATTTTAGTTCTACCTCATCTTAAAGATTTACAAATTTTTGTTAGTTGCACTAATTTAACAAGAGAAGCACAAAGCGTATTTAATGCAGAGTTTTATAGACGATGGAATTGTTTAGTAAAGTATGATTTTAAATAAATTAATCAGTGCAAGTTGATCTATTTCTTAAATCTTTCAATCATTTATTAAACTATTTGTCGGTATAATCACAAACTATATATAGGTATTGTATCAGAATTTATTTTGATATGTATGCCCCAAGAAAAAATAATCTTAACCAATCATGAACCAAGTCTTAATCCTGATGCTGAGCAATTAGCTCAAATTATCATTGCAAGAATAGGTTTACTGCCAAGAAAAAACAATGCTACAGATAAAATACACAAAGTATTATTAGAATTATACGAACGTCAGAAAACAGCGTTGAGAGAAAAGGATCCTTCCAAAGCAATCATTACTGTTGAAGAAATGGCTATGTATGCTGGCATCACCCGCCAAACCATGTATGATTATCTTAAACGATGGTTATTATTGGATTTCATTACTAAAACCAGTTTTGTCAGTGCTGAAAAGAAGATGGTTATTGGCTATAAAATGAATGGTTCTACGCTGGAAAATGCGTTTGAAAAATCAAAGAAAAGAATATTGGATAATTTAGATGCAACTCAACGATATATTGTTGAATTGCAGAAATCCATTAAGAATGAAAAGATTAGTCAGACTGTTCAAGAGAAAAATCAAGAAAAAGAAATGCCTATTATGTAAGGAGAACTTTGCAAAATTATGGTTACTGCCGATTTTGTGAGCATTTTCGAAATGTATATCAAGCAATTTTCGAGGTTCCAGAGAGAAAATTGCTTTGTTAAAGATATATCTCCATGCGAACTGGCAGTAACCCGAGCTTTGCGAGTATTTTGCAAAGTTCTCTAAAAGTTTCTTTCTACTAAATGCCACTATTACTAACCCACCTTTCAGAAATAACGCTATTAAAACGGAAAACTTTTCTTAAATAATAGCATTAAAACAGAAAGTTTATAAATATTTTAACGTAATGCATTCGCAATTCTCATAAGTAAATTAGGCTTGCCCTTAATAGTTGTTTGTTGTTTTTCGGTTAATGGTTCAGGTGTTGCGCTTTTTTTTACTAAACTGGTTACATATGCTTTTCCTTCAAATACTCTGACCGTTGTTGTTAATGAATCTCGATGGTAATTAACTTCAACAACGCCATCTATTCTTACAATAGCATTTGGTGTTTCAATATCAGGCTTAATTTCCGGTGTTTTTGTTATTTTATAGGTGCTTGTGCCTGTTTCTTGTTTTAAACGAACAGATTCAACAAAATTCTTCTTTTCTAATTTTTTAACTAAAACTTCAGAATTTTGATCAATTCTTGCCTGTATGTTTTTCTTGTAATCAATATTGGTTGAACTTTCCTGTCCGGTAACTATTCTTGTTTTCTCTCTTACTATCGCACCAGTGTGCGCTTGGGTAATAGTTTCATCAATTATTCTTACATCAGTGCCATCAATTTGTTTAATAATTATTTTATCCCCAGTACTTGCTGCTTCCAGATCTTTTTTCTCTTCTTCTGTTGTTTGTTGTTCAGCGTCAGCTTGAGTTTCATCTACTGCAGGTGTTTCTTCTTCAAGTACTTCTTCACCTAATGCTTGTTCTAAAGAGAGATCTTCTTCGGAAGTAAGTTCACCATCTGTAAAAGGAGCTTGATCTGTTGTAGCATCAATACCTTCAAGCGACCCCTCGCTTTGATCAGTTAGTTCGGTATCAGAAAACTCATCTGTTGCTTCATTGTTAAACTCATCTCCAAAAGAATCTGCATCATCTGTACCAAAATCATCAAATCCATAATCATCAGTATTAAATTCTTCTTCAAAGGTGCTGATATCAAATTCGTCATCTGATCCGAATGCATCACTTTCATCATTTGTAAATTCATCTTCAACACTAGTTGTTGTATCTGCAGTATCATCGGTAAATTCTTCATCCAGCCATTGTTCTAAATCATCTTCTTCTGGGTTTAAGTCAGATTCTTCAACATTTGCATCTTGCTTGATGGCATCTTTGATCGCATCATCAGTTTCTTCTTGAAGTTTATTTTTTTCTTCGTCAACAGTATTTTCATCATCAGGAGCTTCTTCTAAATCTCCTTGTTCTTGTTTATTATCTTTTTCCTTATATTCAGACTTTTGAGATAAAGATTGAGTATCTGGTGTTTCAATTGATTGGTAGAGTAATTGTTTTAAATCATCGTATGTTTTAACCCCAGCTTTAATATCTTTCAAAAGCGATGCTGCTTGAGTTGTATTAAGTTGCGGAAATGTTTTTTGCAAACGTTCCATGTTCTTAGCAAAATTTTCATCAGTAACTTTGCCATTTTTTACAGCGTCTAATAAAGCATCAATTCTTTTTTTGTAATCATCAACTTTTATTTGTGGTTGAGGTTGCTGTTGAGATGTTGTTGGTATTGATTGTTGAGGACGCGCTGCAGTCTGTTGCGGTGTTACAGAAGCAACTTCACTCCCTCTGTTCTCTGTTCTTACTTCAAGAGTTGAAGCTACTTGTTGCTGCGTCTGCCTTCCGCGTGAAGTTGAGACTATTTCTTCTCCAATTCGAGTTGAAGTAGAAGCAACTTTACATTGTTCTAACCCTGTATTACAACTCTTGTCGCATGTTTCCTGTTTTTTAGTTGCACACTTTTGTTTACAGCTTGCTGGATCTGTTTTTTGCTTGCAGCTTTCTCGACATTCACCTATTTTAGGATTGCATTCTTGTTCACAGGTATTTTTCTGTTGGGTGCATAGTTTAGTAATTTCACTAAGAGGTGTTCGTTTTTGACGCTCTGCCTTGAAACAAGTATCGTAGGTTGTAGCGCATTTTCCTGAACAGTTTGGGTCTTGCTTACTGCAGTAGCTATAACACTCTTCAATAATTGAACCAGAATCGCATTTTTGATTGCAGGTATCTAACCATGCATTGCAGTCAGTTGAACAGCTATTAAACACTGTTTCACATTGATTTTGAGTAAGTTCTGCAGCAACAAAACCAGTCATGCTTTGTTTTAAGGAACCCACGCAAGAAGGTGACGAAAGAATCATACTCCCTGTTAAGAGTAATAAGCTTATGAATATGCCGCTGATCATGATAATTAAATACTTTTTCATAGTCTTCACTTATCCTTTAATAAAATACGCAAATCTTAATAATATATTTGGAGTTCCTTCTACGTTGGTTTCAGTATTTTTAAATACTTCTGTTACTTGTGATTCTACTTTGCTTTTAACAAGCGCAGATCCATCAGCAACCTTGACATTTGTTGTTGTATCATTCTGATTATAGGAGATCTCTACACCGCCATTAACTTCAATAATTGCATTTGGTGTTTCAACAATAACCTTTGATAATGCATCTTTGTTTTTATTCATTTTTATAAGACCATATTCAAGGCTTATTTCCAATTCTTTTATAGTCTTTTTTTGTTTTATTTTTTTAATTTCTATTTTTGATGCTGGTTCAGCACGAATTTTTAATTCATTAGTGGCTAAGATAATAATTCCTAGAGTTCCTGTTTGCAGCCTGCTCCCTTGAGCTAATGAGGTTCCTTTTTCAAGAATTCGATGCTGGTTTCGTCCCAACCTGATATTATTGTCTCCTTCTGTTTTAAGCACTACAAACCTATTATTTGCCAGTCTTTTTTGAATTTCAAGCTCTTCTTGTTCTTCGAGTGATTCAGGAGAAGCTTGTTTAAGCTCTTCAAGAATAATTTCCTCAGCTAGTTGATCGCTTGCTTGTTGCTCCAGTTCGTCACCAAAATCAATCCCTTCTGCTTCTGGATCAAATTCAAAATCCTCCCTAATTCTTTCAACCTCTAAATTATCTTCAAATTCACTGTTAATATCAACATCAAAACCAAAGACATCCGGAACAGTAAAATCTTCTTCATCATATTCAAAATCATCATCTTTTATATCATCGTCTAATTCCTCAGGTACTTCACAATCACCGTTTTGTAAAAGCGCGTCATATTCTTCCTGGCAAAATTCATCCCATCCTTCATCACAGCACATAACATCAAGCTTTATAGTTTCAATATAACATCCATTCTGATTGTTATAAGGTGATGTACCTTGGCATACTTTGTTATTAAAACTTTCAGGATCTGCGCAAGCAGCATAAGAATTTTCACAAAAATTGTCCCATCCTTGTTCACCAGTGCAGCAAACATCGTCTTGAGCAATAACTTGTTGATAACAAGGATCGTCGGGAGTATAATCAGTCATGACCGAACAAATCTCCTCACTACTTTGTGTTTTGCTTTTGATTTCTTGATCAAACTCTTCATCAGTTATTCTTCCTGCTTGTTTAGATTCAAGCAATTGGTCTATTCTTTTTTTAAGATTTTCTTGTTGAGTTATGGAGAGTTGCCTTGTTACTAAAGGTTCTGTTCTTGTCGTTGTGGGTTGAGTGGCAGTAGATGATGTTTGAATTTCAGATGGTAGTGTTCTTTGAGGCACTTCGGCTCTTGTGCTTGACTTTGATTGATTAGAGGGAATTATAGATCTTGGTACAATTGGAGCATTGCATATATTTTGCACTGAATTACAGCCATTTTCGCAGGGAATATTAATCAATGTTCCATCAATACACTGCTGTAAAATTCTTGTTGTTTTGCATTTAAATTCATTATGCTTCATATTTTCTAAAGAACAGTCTTTGGGCGGATATTGTTGTTCTACTTGTTGTTTACAGGTAAGAAGTTGGTCATCGCAAATTTTATTATTTTGGTTACACTTATTTTCTGTTTGAGTACAGACATCCTTACAAGCAGTTAGATTAAATTCTGAATTGCATGACACCGTACAACTAGTTTTACTCTGTGCACAAGTGTTAGAACATGCTCTTGCATTTTGATCGCATATTGTTAAGGTCATTCTAGTAGTACCAGCACGGACTGATTCTACACAACTTGCATGGGTTTGTCTGCAAGTGGTGCTACAACTAGTACTTTGGGTGTTACAGCTAATTAAACAACTATCTGGTACCGATGTAGTTTTGGCATCGCATGTCCTTAAACAAGAAGTATAAGGGGTAAGACAATCTTTTTTACAAACAGAATTCTGATCCTCACATTTTTGTGTTTCTAAATCATAGGCAATAAAGCCAGTAAGCCAATTTTTGAAAGAAAATGCTATTGCACTATCAATTAATAATAGTGCAAAAATAAGAATGATCACTAGTTTGTGAATATGCCTTTTCTGCACACCAACACCTCTTTAAGCACCTTTTTACAGGAAAGTAGTATATAAATATTACCATCACTCGCACAATCCAATTTGTAAGTGATATTGCGAAAAGTGCCACCATCTTTTTTGCGAGGCTCTTCTTATCTTTCATCGAGTGCTATCCGAGGTTCCAGAGAGGATAGCACAATCGATAACTGCATCTTAAGCCGAGCTGATGGTGGTTGCTGAATTGGTGCCATGCTTGTGATTATCTTAAGAATAAATAATCGAGAAAAAAGGGAATTCCAATGGGAATTTTTTCCTTCTTATCAACAAGTGGGATAATCACGGCACCAAAACCGAGGCGTAAGCCGAGATTCGGGACAGAGCCATTTGTTCGAAAAATTTATATCTATAGTAGCTATAGCTGTTATAGGATGGTAACAACAGCTATTAAAGAGCAATTACGTGAATTTCTCCTTTCTTCAGAGAATACTATCTCTTTAGCAGAAGCCCGCAAGAGACATGCAGAACGATGGCAAAAGTAGGGGAACTAAAACCATTAATTCACCACTACATAGTGTAAAAGATACATAACATTTATATATTAGTTAATGATTACTACCCAGTAGCACTGCTATGTTGTAGTGTTTAGTTGAGGGGGTAGACTCACATGAAATATATCAAAAGTATGTTATTTATTGTATTAATGGTTGTTTTAGCAAGCTTTGTCAGTGCTGAAGCACCTCTTGAAGGAAACGCGTATGTTTATCTGCTTCAAGATGAACCAACATTAACGTACACGCTTACTAATGATGATGGTATTTTTTCTGTAACACTTAATGGTGTTGGGCAAATTCCTTGCAGCGGAGAAAAATATTGCCAGTTTGTTGATTATTCTTTAGAAAATATTAATTTAGGTAATTTATGTACTGAAAAGTCATATACTAACCAAAAATTACAAGTAGAAGTTACTGATATGTTGACAAATAAATATACGTTCACGCTTGATAAGAGTAATGGATTCATTGCTTTTAAACCGGATAATAATTGGGTTGAAGATCCAAATATGGTAGCTCTTTTTGCTACTTCCCATGTTTGTGGTAGTGAATTATTAGAAGAAGCATTAGATATTGAAAAGAATCTTGTTGAAGTAGAAAAGGCATATAATCATATTTCAGATAATTTCGCTGCTGAACCAAATAAAAACAATGATCTTGTTCAAGCAGAATACTTAGAAGATGTTAAACCAGTATTATTCAATTTAGATGATTTAAGTAATAGTTTCAATGAATTAAAAAGCGACGTAGGTCCTGAAACAGTTTTAGATACGCTTTTCAAAAAGATTGATCAGAAAGTTGCTCAACTTGAAAATGATCTTGAAGCATTAGAAACACAAATTACTCAAGGAGAAGAATTTGCCTGTGCTAAACTATTTGGAGAAGTTAAATGTATTAGTGTAACTGATGATGCACTTGTACTACAACAACAAAAAGTATTAGATGATCTTAAATTGGATGTAGCTGATGCAATAGAAGATAACAACAAAGATGAACTTAGTGAGCTTCGTAGTAAAATTTTAGCCAATTTAAATGTTTTACAAACAAGTGTTATTCAATTTAATACAATTATTAAACAATATGAAGTTCAAAAAGCAGAAAACCCAGATGTTCAGAAAATCATTGATGTTCTTTCTGGAGTTGTAACCAGTTTTAATAACATGATAAATGACTACAATGCTCTTCTTGCAAAAGTAGATGTAGCTCTTGGATTGAAACCTGTGCAAAATCCTAACACTGCGCCAACAGCAGATTTCACTGTCGGAGCAGCTGTCGTAAATCAAGCAGTACCATTCACCGGAATTGTATCAGATGCAAACAATGATGCTTTAACCTATGTATGGAACTTTGGCGATACCGCTACCAGTACAGTACTTAGTCCTACACATACGTACACTGCAACAGGAGCCTATACAGTTACGTTTACAGTAAGTGATGGAAAAGCACAGACAACTGCAACTAAAACAGTTACTGTTGCTGCAACACCAGCTCCAACAACTGACGCTGCTAAATTCAAAGAATTACAAGATAGATTTGACAAGCTTGAAAAAGATTGGTTTAAATTAGAAGATGACTACGAAGAAGCAGTTGACGATGATGACAAAAATGACATTGATGATGCTGAAGATGACTTAAGAGATTTAGAAGATGACCTGCAAGAGTTAGAAGATGATGTTAAAGACTTTAAACGAGCTACAACTGATAACAAACTAGAAGATGATGCACAAGATTTACAAGATGACATCAATGATGTATTAGATGACATTGATAAAATCTTGCATCCTGAAAAGTTTGAATCAAGTTCAGGCGACAAGGGTTTTACACCAAGTGATAACTCAAACAGTTATACAAGTCCATCAACCACTTCAGGCAAAAAAGTTACTGTAGGCACAACTACACAAAAAACACAGCCTGAAAATGTGCAAGTGCAAGTTGTTGATACACCAGTTATGCCTCAGCAACCAGTTATAAGCACTACACCTGCTGTTGACACACCTGTTGAAGTTGACTTTAAAGACAGTCCAGTATACATTGCATTAGTCATTGGATTAGTGATAGTATTACTTGGATTAGTTGGCTTTATGGTAGCTATGTTGATGGTTAGAAAATAATTTTTTATTTTTTATTATTTAATATTTTATTCTTAGAAAAAATTTATAAAATAAAGCATGAAAATGGTTGCTATGCTCAAAATTGCTCATCGTGGAGCCTCAGGCCATGAAGTAGAGAATTCTCTTGCAGCTTTTGAGAAAGCAATAATGATGGGTGCTGATGGCATTGAGTTAGACATCTGGCAGTGTAAATCAGGTGAATTAATTGTATTTCATGATCAATTTCTTGATAGATTAACGATAACTGCCGGTTTAGTTTATGAAAAAACATTGGAAGAATTACAGCAATTAAGATTATGGTTTAAAGGGGAAGAAACGAGTCATACCATCCCTACATTTCAGCAGGTCATTGATCTTATTAAAGCTAAAGCTTCTGAAAACTTCAAAGTGTATATTGAATTAAAAGGCTGCGACCTTGAACAACCAATGGTTGATAGTATTCAAAAAAACAATTTCCATAATAATGCTGTTGTTATTTCCTTTCGTCATGACCGAGTTTTAAAAATCAAAGAACTTGATCCAAAAATCAAAACAGGAGTTACCTTATATGGCGTACCGGTAAATCTTACTGCTGTGGTTGAAAAAGCGCAAGCTGATTGCTTAGTAATTAGCGACAGATTTCTTATTTTTAGAGATATTTCAAGTGTGCAGAAAAAAGGCCATCAGGTTTTGGTGTATACTATTAATGATGCAAAAAAAGTTGAAAAACTTAAAGAAAAAGGTGTTGATGGGATCATGAGTGATTTTCCTGATCGTTTGATAAATTAAAAATAGTGATTTTTAATTTATCAAAATTCTTCAAACTCATTCAAATTATTAAGAAGACCATTTTTTTTAAGATGCTCTACTTGATTTTGCTTGTATTTAAACACAATATCGCCGCGTTCATCACCGCCATCAGTCCATGGTTCAACAAGCAAAATATCTCCTTCCCTAACCCACAGTTTTCTTTTTAATCTTCCTGGTATTCTGCAAATCCGTGTTTTGCCATCCATACAGCGCACTCTATTCCGAGAGCCGCCAAGACGTTGTTCAAGAACACCAAATGTTTGATTGCCTTTAGGAAGTCGAGCCCGTCTGATTTCTTCTTGAGCTTCTTCCTCAGCAGAAAGAATATTGCCGTGCTTATCACGCATAGGTTTGTTCATTATTGAATAAAAAACCAAAGTATTTATAAATCTTCTCACCTGCCAAGAACATGGTGATAATCATGGTGAAAGCAATTCCAAAAGATGCAATGATTAAAGAATCGGGAACAGGAAAAAAGATTTTTATCGTGCTAGGTATTATAGGGTTGATTATTGTTGTGCTTATTGCTCTGGTTATTTTTGGAGTTATGTTCACCGCATCAAATAATTTTTCTAGGTCAGGAAACGTCGCAGTTATTCCGTTGCATGGCGTTATTGTTACTGAAGATATGCCAGGATTATTTGGAAGTTCATATATTGCTTCGCCGAAGATTATTGAAAAAATAAAACAAGCAAATGAAGATAATTCAGTCAAAGCAATTGTATTAGATATCAACTCCCCGGGTGGAAGCGCAGTAGCCTCAGATGAAATTGCTCTTGCTCTTAAGCAAGCAAATAAAACAACAGTCGCTTTAATCAGAGAAGTTGGCGCATCAGGTGGGTATTGGATTGCAAGCGCTGCAGACCATATTGTTGCAAATAGAATGTCAATTACAGGCAGTATTGGTGTCATTGCATCGTACCTTCAGTTCACTGGGTTGATGGACAAATACGGCGTAACCTATGAAAGAATGGTTGCAGGAAAACATAAGGATTTAGGAAGCCCTTTTAAAGAATTGACTGAAGAAGAACGCGCGCTGTTTCAAGTATCGCTTGACAAAATTCATAATTACTTTATTGAGGAAGTTGCTCATAATAGAAACATGGATGCAGCTAAAGTTCGTGAGCTTGCTACAGGAAGAATTTTTCTTGGTGTGGAAGCATATGAGATTGGTTTAGTCGATGAACTTGGCAATAAAGATACAGTAAAAAAATATTTAGAGCAAAAATTAGGAACAACCGTTGAGTTTGTAGAGATGAAAGATCAATTAAGTTTCTTTCAATTGCTTGCTCAAGCGTCATTACAGAGATCATTTTACCTGGGGAAAGGTATTGGAAGCATGTTATTGGAGGAAGGAGAATTGAGCATTAAGACTTAAATGATATTTGATTGTAGTACCTATTAAGTCTTCCATGGTTTTAGCGCCGGTTCAGCTTTTGAAGAGTACTTCGGGGATTTTTCTCTCTGGCACTCCGAAAAATCCCCGAAGTGAAATTAAGAAGAGCTTCACAAAGGTAGGCGCTAAAACCCCAGACTTAATAGGTACTAATTATAGCTTTATCTTTCCTTTTTGCCAGTCCTGAAGAATAAGCCTTCCGACAAGTTCAAGATCAAGTTCGTTGTGTTTTTTAAGTTTGTTAAGCTTTTTTGCTATTTTTTCTAATGCAACTTCACTATCTGATTGCTTTTCTAAACCATAATGAGCTTCTGCTTTTCCTTCAAGAATCTCAATTAACCTCATCGCTGCAACATCAGGATCTTTGACTTTTGTTGCATCTATTGCACCCATTAATGCATGCTTAATCTGATCTTTTTCTTCAAAAGGAATTACTCCCGGAGTATCAATCAAATAAATTCTATTATCAGCTCTAACAAGCTGTATGGCTTTAGTATAACCGCTTTGCGAAGATGCAGGAGCTGATTTCTGTCCTTTTAAGGCATTAATCACCGAGCTTTTGCCGGTATTAGGATATCCAACAACACCAACAGTTATTTTCTCATTTTTTTTCTTTTTAGCTGTAGCAAATATTTTATCCCGCAACATGGTAGTGCCTAAATGTTGCAATGAAGAAATAAAAACAGCATTTTTCAAGGTTTTTTTCTTTTTCTCAAGGTATTCCTTAGAAGTAAGATCGCATTTGTTTAATACTAAGATAAAGGGCTTGCCCTTTACAGTTATTTTTTTTTCTAATTCTATATTTCGTGTTTCATCAACAAGCCGAGCATCTAATACTATTAACAAAAGGTCAGCTCTGTCGATAACTTCATTAACTAGTTTCCAAAAGTTTGCCATGTTAGTTAACTATTATTTGCAATTTATTTTTATCAATTGGCTCTAAAATGACTTCTTTACCTTTTTTCAAGGAAAAAAATCGAGCAAGATTGCTTGGGATTCTTACGTCTAATGCATTACCAACTTCTGAAATTTTAGTTCGAGCACGTAATCCCCATAACCCTCTGTTTTTAACTTCTGCTTCAATTTTATTCGAAGCATCTGATTCAAACAAGGTTTCATTGCATTGATTACAAACTAACGCATCAAAAACTCCTATTTTTTCACCGAGAAAAAAATAAGACACTTTCTTTTTCTGATAGTTTCCTTTATTACAATTTGTACATTTCATTTTATATTCCACCCTTTTGGTCTTCCTAAATGAACAGTTATTACCTTGAAACGAGCATCATCTACTTTTTCATAAACTACGGTAAAATCTCGGTATACTGTTACAAAATGCTTTCCTTCAATCACTCGCGGTCCTCTGCTAATTGCCTCAGCTATTTCTACGCGAGAGATACCGTCATCGTTTGCTTCATCCTGTGCATGCTTTGTCATCAAAAGATCGTCTTTAGTTACCACCGTACTCCTCGTTGTATATACATGTAATAACTTGTTTTATTTAAAGGTTTCTATTTTCACAAAATTTTATAAATAAACATTTATTACCCTATTTGTATGGCAAGCAGAGAAACCATTAACCGAAGAGCACAGAGACGAAGAGAAAGGAAAACTGCTGAAAGAAGAGCAGCAGCAACCATAGTAACTTCTTCTGATGCTGCTATACCTACTCCAAACGGTGATGGAAACCTTGAACACAGAGTAACTGGTGGTCCATTTATTCCAGGAGGATCTTTTCAAGCCGTTTTAGCAGGACAAACTTATCCCTCTAATCCTCATGTAAACAGAGAAGAAACAGTCGAATCATTATTAGAACAAATAAGTACTGGTTTAGGAAGGATTTATAATATAATTAAACCTGTTTTTGAAGATGTGAAAAGAGATAGAGCAAGATATGAAACCAGTAGATATGATGCTTTTGTAGCTATGCATGATCGTATTAAAGGAGCTTATGAAACAGCTCAGGCTTTATATGCTGTAGTTACTAATCCTGAAGCAGGGAAGCAGTATAGTTTGTGGCATCCATTCAAAAGAATAAATGCTGAAGAAGCTCAGCGTGCAAAGGTAGAAGCAAAACAGAGATTTCCTCTGTATAGATTAAAGGAATATATTGAAGCAACAAAAGAAGTGTTGGATTATCAACGTACTTTAAATTTAGGAGCAGTATTACATTTAGGTTTAAATGATCAATTACCATATAATCGAGATGATCCTATCAGGGGTGCATATAACTCTATTAATAATTTGAGATATATAGTGAGAGATCTGAGATTAGATTAAGGTAAAAAATAATGTTACATGAAAATAATGTAAAAAATCTTTCTAATTAGCAGCCATTGCTGCTTTGCCGTTAGTTGTTTTTACCTTAATATTATAACGAGGCTCGTCATAGACTACACTTTGAACAAGCTTCAAATAATCCTTTGCTCCTCGGGAGGAATTAGCATACTTGAAAATTGATTTTCCATGCTGGGGAGCTTCTTTTAGTTTAGTATTAACCCGGATAGGATCAGAAACCAGTTCATAATATTCATTTTTGATATCATTTAATATTTTAATGCAATGTCGTGAACGCCCATCAAAAAGCGTCGGCACAATTTTTGTTACTTTAATATCATGATCAAACTTTTCAGCAAATTCTTTTACCATTTTATGAACTTTATGCAATCCTTTAAGTCCTAGAAAATCAGTAGATACTGGAATAAATGCTTCATGGGCAAATAAGAGAGCATTCTGCGTTAAAAGACTTAATGACGGCGGGCAGTCGATAATAACATAATCATAATCTGTTAAGTTAATTAATTTCGTTCGCAATAATGCAAGATTATTTTTTTTAGTTACTAATGATAATTCAGCATCAATCAAATTATCTTTGCTGGTGATAATATCAAAGTTTTTTCCAAGAGGCTTGATGCATTCTCTGATATCAGCGCCCTCCATAAGAAGATCAAACATATCTTTTTGAGAAATATCATTTAAGCAGGTTCCAACACTGCCTTGTGGATCAAGATCAATAAGAAGCACTTTTTTATCCATGCGAGAAAGTCCAGCGCCGATATTTACGGCAGTTGTTGTTTTTCCAACACCGCCTTTCTCATTAACAACACAAATTTTTCTCATAATTTCACCTTTTTTTCACTATATAACACCTATTCCTATTTCAAAATAGTAACTCATATTTAAAGATTATGGTAAAAAGCCTAATAGCTTAGAATTCAACGGTTATAACGTCTCGATCAATTCGATCAGCGCAGTCTTTGAGAATTGAACTTAAATCATAATCAGTGGTTGCTCGCCTTAATTGCCGTATAATATCAAGTAATCTTCTAAACATTCGGATGATATCGCCTTCTAAATAATTTGATAAGGTTAATAATTCTTCAAAACTTCCTCCAGAAGCCCAATGGGTTATAAAAGCAATCATCCTATGCAGGTTTGTTTTATTAATATTTTTGTTGATAAAATCATCTTGTTCTAACTTTTTGCAAATTGATTTATAGGCTTGTGTTGTGTTTCTGAAGGAAAATTCGTCTGCTCTTCTCGGCTCATAAATAATAGCCGCAATGAGAATTAATAATTCAAACTGGGTAAAATGCTGGTGAAAGTCAGTTGCAAAAAGCTCTGCTATAAGCAATTCATTAAAAAATATATGGGTAGTGAATTCCCCTTTTTCTGTAAGCGTGTTAGTAGCGCCATGGCTGGTTATATACTTTTTTTTGTGCAATAACTCTAATTTATGGTTAAAAGTAGCCATAATTCGCACATTTTTATTTTGTTTTTTTCGGAGATAATAATCAAAATTACTCTTTAAAATGATCTCAATTTCTTCAGGCGTATGATTTTTAATCAGATTTAAAACAGTATTAAAGGTTAATTTAAACTGAGAGATAATAGGATCAACATCCCGAGAAGTAAATCGTATAATTTTGTCAAGGTCAGCATAATTCTTGTCAACAATGGCTATGGCATATCCTACCGTATCAATGCCTCGCCTTCCTGCACGGCCGGCTAATTGGAAATATTCTTTTGAATTAAGGTATCTAAATGAAATGCCATCATATTTTTCCAGCGCGTCAAAACAAACGGTTTTAGCGGGATAATTGACGCCAACAGCAAAGGTTTCAGTGCAATAAAGAACTTTAATCAAGTTCATGGCAAAGAGTTCTTCAACAATATCTTTAAGAACAGGCAATAAACCTGCATGATGGTAAGCAATTCCTTTAGTGATAATATTTTTTAATTGATGCACTGATCTCAGGTTTTTTACTTCTTCAGTTATTTTTCTATTGAATAATTCAATAATTGTTTTTTTTTCTTCAGGGGTTGTAAAATTTTCTTTTAAAACAAGCTCCTTTGCTTTAACTTCGCATTCTTTTCTTGAAAAAACAAAGAATACTGCTGGCAATTTATTTTTAATTTCCTTAATTAAATCAAGATGGATTGTTTTAGGAAGCTTTTTTAAGTGATGTTTCTGCTGTTTCTTTTTGTTTCCCATAGCTTCGTCGTAGACTGGGACATCTTTCATATGCTTAAATTCCTGCGCAGTCACTAATCCTACCCGAGGGTCATAGACAAAATGCTCTAAAGGAACAGCCCGTTTTTCATATTTAACAACCTCAACATTATGATGTTTAATGGAAGCAATCCATTCGGCAAATTCTCGCGCATTAGGAATAGTTGCAGAAAGGCAAAGAAAACGTATATGTTCAGGAGAGAATATAATTGATTCTTCCCAGACCGTGCCTCGTTCAATATCATTAATATAATGGATTTCATCAAAAACAACAAAAGCAATATCTTGAACAGCTGGATCCCGAGTGATTAGCATATTTCGATAGATTTCTGTCGTCATAACTAGAATTTCAGCAGTGCTGTTGATTACGACATCTCCGGTAATAATACCTACTCGTTCAACACCAAAATCCTGTTTAAAATCCTTATATTTTTGATTTGACAGCGCCTTGATTGGCGCCGTATATACTACTTTTTTGTTTAAACCTACAAATTTGTTGATAAGATAGTCAGCAACTAGTGTTTTACCAGTGCCTGTCTGCGCAGAAACAACAACAGAATGGTTCTGTTCAATAGCATTTATAGCATCTATTTGAAATTGATCTAAAGTATAGCCTTTGTATTGCATACAGTGCATTTTCCTTGGTTGGTTTATATATTTATCCCTGTTTAGGGGTTCGGTGAAAATGTAGTTTTTGGTGCCATGCTGGTGATTATCCTTCAAATTAATGAGTGAGAAAAAAGGAAATTACAATGGGAATTTTTTCCTTTTTATCAATAAGTGGGATAATCACGGCACCAAAACCGAGGCTATGCCGAGATTTTCACCGGAGCCCCTGTTTAGTCATCGACATATCCTTTAAATTCCCCTGTTACATCTTTGACAACTATATCTTGAGGAACGAGAAATAATTCATCGGATAACGATGCTGTAACACATTTGAAATCGGTATTTTTAATATTAAAATAAGACAGAGATTCTGAAGCATCCAGCGAAGGAAGTAAAGAGAGATTGAGAACTGTTCCTATTTTTTGATCAGGACTGAAAGAATACAAAGCACTATCATGATAGATTGTCACCAACATTCCAAGGTTAGGATTATTAGTTTCAATTCTGTAGTGGAAACCATCAGAGAAAACTTTTCCTTTATTGCCGTCAGGATCAGTATAGGTACATTCAGATTTTAATGATTTTTTAAAGAGGTCCTGCAATGAAGACAATGGTATTTCTTTGTGTTCTTGAGACTTGCAGCCTGCAAGAAAAATAATTAAGACAAGCAAGATTGAAATGAATAATGGTGTATAAAATGATCTTGTTTTAGAGAACTTTGCAAAATTATGGTTACTGCCAATTTCGTGAGCATTTTCGAAAGACTTATCGGGCAATTTTCGAGGTTCCAGAGAGAAAATTGCTTTGTTAAACAGAGATCTCAATGCGAACTGGCAGTAACCCGAGCTTTGCGAGTATTTTGCAAAGTTCTCTTTAGGTTGTAGTGTTGCCATTTTTTATGCTATTCTTGGTCTTGCCCAGATATTTGTCGGTCACATCAACAAATGCAACATCAGATGGAATCTTGAATAATTCATCTGAAACTGAAACATTAAAGCAAACATGCCGTGCAGCATTCAATGCCAGGGGAATGGTATTGTTTCCTGATAAATCCAACGCTGTTAAGTTTAAAGTTGTTCCTGAAGTGCCGCTTAAGGGCATAGAATAAATCCTTCCTCCAGTTACAAGAGTAATAATTTTTCCAATTTCTGGATCAATTACTTCAATATGGTAATTCCTGTTTTTAGCATAAACAACTCCTTCATTATTTTTCTTATCAGCAAATAAGCATTTTACTTGAATATTTTGATTAAAAATATCAGAAAGATAAGGAATAAATACTTGTTGAGGCTCTGGTTTAAGATCTTTAACAGGCGCTTTATCTTCAGAATTATCACCGCAGCTCACTAACAGAGTTAGTGATAAAAGAACGATTAATAACCTATAATTAAAGAGTACATTATGCATAATGTACTCTTTAATTATAGGTTATTTAAATGTTTAATCGATTTGATAGTGCCAAAGTCATAAACAGTGTCTTCAACAATATATACTTTAAAATTATCAATATTGCCTTGCAGATAGGGACTGAGGAGATCATAATGAAGAACATCAGTGCCAATAGTTAATAAATTCAATGAAGGCATTGCAATAAGCATTCTTTTTTTAAAGGTGCCGACAAGAAAGCATTTATATCGCTCAATTCTATTTCCTTTCTGCAATCCAATGGCGCAATGTTCATGACCAATAATAATGGTGTTAATCTCTTTGGTCATTTCTTTTTCTTTAATTGCATCGCCATGACATATAAGAATATCATCTATTTTAACATAATCAACATACGTTAATGTTCTTTTTTTTAAAACAGGATCAAGCATAATATCGTGGTTGCCTTTGATAAGGACAATCTCATGACAATGTTGTTGTAGATAATCAATAAATTTCAGCACATTTCGCCATTCTTGGACAAGAATCTTTCCAAATTCATGCTTTAAATCGCCGGTAATTACAATCTTTTCAAGAACCTTTTTGTTAAATTTTGTCTTAATTTCACCAAATATTTTATCAAGCCGTTGTATAGTATCAACTAATTGAAATCTTGGCAGCATAACACCCTTCATTGCTTCTTCAAAACCCAGGTGAATATCTGAAATAACAACTGCATGGTGTTTTTGAAGATAGATTCCTAAATCTATTAATTCTATACCTGGTGTGATTGTTGCCTGAATAGCCATAATTATAAGATAAGGTTCCTATTATTTTAAATAGTTTTATTATGATAAGCAGCTATTCGTTGAGCAGTTCTTAATGCAATGGTTATTTTTTCATCATAGGTTCTGCCATGACAAATTGCAATGAGCTGCCGTTCAATTACTGATGCTAAATTAACTGCCGTTGGCATTATTGCTTGCAATCGTGCGCCAGCATCAAAAATAAAACGATCAAATTCATTATTTTGCGGAGCAGATAATGCAGCTAAATACATGGCATACCCAGCAGCTGCGTCTATCAATTCTGCATGTTGAATATGCATATCCTTGATTGCCATGACAACATCATTCACTGAATGAAGATTTTCTATGACAGAACGATCTGGAAGAAATCTTTGATCAATCACTTGGATAATCCGAGGATTGTCGTGTTTAAGCCAGATGGCGCAATAATGCTTGTCATTGAGAGTCATAGATATTGAATAGTTTAATATTTAATAAAGATTATTGTTATTTTGGCTCTGTAGAAAATGTAGTTTACTTTGCAGCTTCATATTGTTCTGGCATGTATTCTACTAATTTCGTTTTAAATGCCGCGCTTAATTTTTGCGCACGTTCAGAGATAGTTAAAAAATAACCATTCGTTGATGGATTTTCCCAACCAATAGCATGAGCTTCTTTTGATATTTCATCTAAATTCCATGCTAATTGCGTAAATAGGTGGTGATATTTTGCCAGATTGCTGTTAGGATTATTAAAATAGCGGCTCGGAGATTTTGATAGCTTCAATAAAGAAAAAGGAGTTTATTTATAAAGATATATGTCAAAAGGCTCTGTCCCAAATCACGGCACCAAAACCGAGGCTATGCCGAGATTTGGGATAGAGCCTGCCAAAAACTACATTTTCTATATTTTCTATTGAGTCCTTCTGTTCATAAACCAAAGAACACTGATAAATAGAATTACGAGCAATCCCAACGCAATCCATGAAGTAGATTTAAAGTACATGACTAATCCTACAACCGTTGCTAATACTGATCCAATGAACAAGCCGTTATGAATCTCTTTTCTTAAAGTGAGAAACAAAGTTACTAATAAAGCAACAATTGACAATCCCAAGACAATAAAGAAACGGTACATATCATATTTTTCTTTCATTGCTTCATATTCTTTCTGCTTTTCTTCCTGTTCTTTCTGGCATTTTTGCCATTCAGAACGCTGCGTTTCATTCATTTGTGTATAATCGGCAGGCATTGGTTTTGCCATGTATGGAGCATAACAATCTTGATATTGATAATAATCTTTGTATTGAGGGAAGATTGTATTTGCAGCAAAAAGAGCTAAAGGGATGAATAATATTACTATGAGCAACGGAAATACTATTGTTTCTAATTTTGATTTTTCTTCGGGCATACAAATAATATAACTACGTTTATTTATTAATGTTTTTATTGTTAGTACGTAATAAGTCTGGGGTTTTAGCGCCTACTTTTGTGAAGCTCTAAGATTTAGCGCATTGAGGATTTTTCGGAGTTCCAGAGAGAAAAATCCAATTGAAGAACACTTCAAAAGCTGAACCGGCGCTAAAACCTAAGGAGGACTTATTACGTACTATTGTTTTTTAATGCATCTAATGCATTCACTGCAGGAAACACTAATTTCTCAGGAAGTTTGTCAAGGTTGAACCATGCGATCTCTTCACATTTTTCAGGTTCTTTATTTTCAATAGTTCCACTCATTATTTTGCAGAGGTATTGGGGAGAAACCCAATGCTGACCCTCTTCTTTATTGAAATATTCAGTTAAACAAAGTGTTTTAATAATTTCAATATCCAAGCCTACTTCTTCTTTAACTTCTCGCTTCAGTGCATCTTCAATCTTTTCAAAGAATTCAACGGCTCCACCTGGAATACTCCACCACCCAACTTTACTTCTGCATGCTTTGCCTCGCTTCATTAAAAGAACTTCATTCTTTTCATTAAGAATAACAGCGCCGCAACCAACACCAATATGATCTTTTCCAGGATACATACTATTGAAAATACAAAGTAATTTATATTCTTTTCACTTAAGCAGTGGTTATTATGGATCATACTCTCAAAAATATCGTTAAAAAAATATCTCTATACTATTGCTAAACAAGCAAAAAAAGATGATATTCTATCAGTTGCAGGAAGAACATGGCTAGGAAAGATGTTTTGTGAGAAGATAGTTAATCATGGTAAGGGGAATAAGAAGTATTTTGAAAGAGAAGAAGTACAAAAACGATTATCATAACACTATTTTTTATAACTATTTTTTAGCTTTTTCTGACAGTCTAAGCATATCAATATTAGTTAGAACTTTCACTTTATGTTGTTTTCAAACACTAACCTATGTTAGGTAAATTTATATATACGGAAGGCTTACCTATATGATTAATTAAGGTGGTAGCTATGGATAATGCAAAACAAATGGTAACGGTATATTCTCGTCTTGTTATAACTCCCACAACTACAACTACTCTGTAAGTAGTTCATAGTCTTTTCTGTTGGCCACTTTTACTCCAATATAAGATAAGATTATTCTGAATTACATTATCATTGCTTTATTATCTAATCAAATAAAATACAACTAAACAATGTAATTAAAATAACGGTGCCCTATGTGGATTGGAAAATTCAAAATCAAACATGACTGTTTCATTTTAAATAAAATGGAGCAAAACAACATCAAAGTGCTTGCCTATGTCTTAGGCATTCACGAAGATAATGATAGTTTGTACTATACTACGTTTCTCATTCCTATTGGTTCTGAAGAGCGGATTATACAATTTATCAATGACATGAAACAAGATGCTGAAGTGATCAATATAGAAGAGCATGGCGGGCAGTTAATCACCTTAACGAAAGTTGGCAAAAATAAAAAACATGTATCAAGCAATTTTTCCCATGAATTGTTTTTAATGGAGCCAATATTGCACGAGCATGGTTATGAATACTGGCATGTGGCATCATGGAACCGTGAAAAATTAGTTGAATTTTATGAACGAACGCAGCAAGTAGGCTCAATTGAGATTTTAAAATTGCAGGAAGAGCAAGTATTTGATATATTTTATCCCAGAATTATGCCTCAGCTTTCCCGGCAGCAAAAACGCGCATTTGATCTTGCTCTTGAATTTGGCTATTATGATTATCCGCAAAAAATCCATTTGCATAACCTTGCAAAACACATGCAACTTTCAAGAATGGGTTATCGAGAGCATTTGAGAAAAGCAGAAAGCAAATTGTTTCCTTTCTTTGCGCATTCATTGCCAACTAATATTAGTGATTAACCAATAGTGTGCATGTTTTTGCGTTTGCTAATTCGTGTTAATAAAGCGTTGAGGAGAAAAATAATATTGGCGCAAACGAAATGCTTCATTTCGAGCTTCCCTCTTGCAGGGTACCAAAAATCTTTGATTTTTTAGTACTACCGCAGTAAAAGCGGTTTGCCTGCCGATATTATTATTTTTTTCGAGTACGTTAAAAGTTCAAAAATCATTCAAACAACCGAGATTCTATCCATTGTTTCAATGGTGGATAGGATATCGAATATTTTCAAAGTTATTGATCATTCTCAAACCACTCGTCAAAAATTAGATGGAATATTCGCATTCAACTAAAGATGATAATCTCTAACCAATGTTAGCTAAAAAATAATCTACTTCTTCTTCTTACCTTTCTCAACGACAAAATCGTGGAGTGTGTCTTTATGGTAGACGTTGTTTTAGATGAAGCAAGAAAACAGAAATGGGAATCAGGAATGGATGCATTTGTCTATCGAAAGGATGGATTGCGTCTTGAACGAATATCGGTTTCACAATTGGATGATAACGATAAAGACGATCAAGATGCAGTGTTAGTAAAACTTACTCATTACAGCGCTTGCGGCAGTGATATGCCTTACTTAGTTAATCCTTCACTTCGTCCAGATTTAGAAGGCGTTGTTGCAGGACATGAAGGTGGCGGAGAAATTGTTGCAATTGGAGAAAATGTTTCTCACTTGAATGTGGGAGATTTTGTTGCGTTGGAATCCCATCGAGATGAGAAAAAATATGATATTGGCAAAGATTCTTTTGCAGCCATCCAAGGTTTTCGGGCAGGTGTTGACGGAAAAATTCCTCAAGGAACGTGGGTAGAATATATTACAGTTCCTTCGAATGTTGTAATTGGAGTTTTACCTGAATATGCCAAATTGTGGCCTTTATCTTTATGGGAACCATTAGGAAATGCGATTAGAGTTGCATCTGTTGCAAATCAATTTGGAAGCAAAGATGATGCGGCTGTTGTTTCAGGACTTGGCTTTCAAGGCAATATGATTGGAGCAATTCTCAAGCATTATTATAGATTCGAACATATCTCTGGTATTCAACGCAGTCAAGCGCGGCGAGATTTTGCAAGATCTCTTGGGATTTTTGAAGGTGTTTATGGTAATCAAGAACTTCAAGCACTTCCTCCAGCAAATCTTTGGATTGAAACCAGTGGTGATCCAGAAATGATCTATGCTGGATTAAATCGCGTTAGAGGAAAACATGATCTCCAATTATCAGAAGGAATTGCATCTGATCCATTTGCAAATGTTATTTTATTTGGACTTTATCATGGGAAAGATCAATCAAATGCAACACTTAATTTTATTGATGGACAAAAATCTCTTAATCAATTTGTTCTTCAATCGCAAAAAGGAAGCTATCATCAGCAAGCTGGGAGAAGAGTAATTCCAGTTCATGGTGTCTGCGGAAGGTATGAAGAAGATTGGATCAAAGCCCATGATGTAATTAATGCATTAAGCAAGAAAATGGATCTCTCCAAAATGTACACTGACGTTGGATCCTTGATGAATGTCAGGGATATTTTAGCGCAGCCTGGTGACACTTTGATTCAAAAAGCGCAGCAGTATCAAGCGCAGCATGGCAAAGTACAAGAACCTGTGCTGAAAGTCTTGTTTAATGGCTTTAGAAGATCAAGCTATAAATAATGTTTGTTCTTTTTTTTATTTTTTTGTAACTAATTTCATTGCTAAATATTGCTCTTTCGTCATATTTGCATTAAATTTAAATAGAATTGATTATTCGTTTAATTATGACTAAAGCATACATATTAGACAATAATATACTTATCATTAATAGGGATTTGACTCAACTTGATATTTTTGTCCGTGACTTCTTAAAAGTATTAAAGAAATATAGCACGTATCTTCTAGTAAGTGGTTATGTAAGTATTTGCACTGGAAGAACACGAGCAACTGAAGATATTGATCTGCTTGTTCCATTACTTGACAAAACTACTTTTGTCACCCTTTTTAGAGAACTGGAAAAAAACCTTTTTTGGTGTTATCAAACAAATAACCCCGAAGAGGCTTATAAATACCTTTTAAAAAAAATAAATATTCGCTTTGCAAGAATTAATGAAATATTTCCTAATATTGAATTTATTCCAGTTACTAAAGAAAAGAGATTACAATTTTTTGAATTGAATCATCCACAAGAAATACAAATTAAAGGCTTCCATTTTAAAATATCACCATTGGAATTTGAGATTTTATATAAGGAAATTGTTTTAGGCAGTGAAAAAGACAAAGCAGATGCAAAACATCTCAGAGTAATGTTTTCTGATATTCTTAAAAGCGAAAAATTTAAAGAGTATGAACAGCTTATAAGGAGTGAACACCAATGAAGAATTTAACTTCCCTTGAGTTTGTTGAATTTTATTCTGAAAAGATTAAAGAAGATAATACACTTTTCAAACAACAAAAAATGTTAATTGAATCACAAATGAAAAGTAGTTCATCATTCTTTCTTAATAAACTTGGCAAGAAAAATTTTAAAGAAAATGCTCGAAAATATCTCCGAGAAATGGGTCTTATTTAAGTTCACTTCTTCATTATCTATCATCTGATATCATCTTCAACCTAACCTTCTCATCAGTCTGCTTCCTCACCCAATCATATCCTTTTTCTTCAAGCTGTTTTACTAATTCATTATTCCCAGACATAACAATTTTTCCATGGATCATAACATGCACAGCATCAGGCTTAATATATTGTAAAATGCGATTGTAGTGAGTAATAAGTAAAACACCCATTTCTGGATGTTGCTCTTTTACTTTGTTTATACCTTCTGCAACTATTTTTAATGCATCAATATCCAAGCCAGAATCAGTTTCATCTAAAATTGCAAGCTTTGGCTGCAGGAGAGCAAGCTGTAAAATCTCGCATTTTTTCTTTTCTCCACCTGAAAAACCTTCATTTAATGACCGGTTAACAAATGATTCATCAATATGGAGCCATTTCATTTTTTCATGAAGCAGCGTTCTAAATTCACTCACTGAAAGATGTTTATTTTGAACAGCATTGAGCGCAGTGCGCAGAAAATTAGCAACACTAACACCGCTAACTTCTGAAGGATATTGGAAACTAAGAAATAGTCCTGCTTTTGCGCGCTCATGCACTTTCAAGTTAAAAACATCCTGATTATTAAACAGAACACTGCCTTTCTCAACAGTGTAACGCGGATGTCCCATAATAACCTGTGCAAGGGTTGATTTACCTGAGCCATTTGGCCCCATTAATACCGTGATTTTTCCACTAAGCGCCTCTATATTGACGCCATTAAGTATTTTTTTGCCATCAACAGAAACATGGAGATCTTTAACAACTAAATTATTGATACTTTTATTCATATTCCTTGCCTCCAAGATACTGTATAATTGCTTTTTGTATAGTTTTTAATCCAAGCAGCGCACATTTCATACGCATTGCACTAACCTTTACACCAAGCAAGTCTAACACAAACTTATTTGGCAGCCGCAAAACCTCTTCAATATTTTTTCCTCTTAATTCATCAGTCAACATAGATGTTGCAGCAATTGATATTGCGCAGCCTTTTCCCGTGAATTTCAATTCTTTGATAGCTGTTTTATTATAATTATTATTATTATTATTATTATTCTGATTATAATCAAGTTGGATAAAAACTTCTTGTTCATCGCCGCATAAAGGATTTGAATCAAACAGATGAAGTCCTGGATTTGGAACAGTCCCTTTATTATGGGGATGTTTATAATGATCGAGTATTTCTTCCATATACATGTCCATATTATTCACCCAAAAATTTTGCTGGCTTTTTGCAATCCAGCAACAAGCTTATCAATCTCTTCAAAAGTATTATACACATAGAAACTTGCGCGCGATGTTCCTTGGATACCAAGAACTTTCATCAATGGCATTGCACAGTGATTTCCTGCGCGAATAGCTATTCCCTCAGTATCAAGAATTGTAGCGACATCATGAGGATGAATATTATCAAGATTAAATGATACAATCCCGCCTTTTCCTTCACCCTCAGGTACACCGTAGATGGTTATTCCTTTCAATTTTCCAAGTTGTTCATGCGCATATTTCGTTAAACTAACTTCATGTTTTCTAATCTTTTCCAAACCAATTTTCTGCAGATACTTAAGGCCAGCGCTATGTCCTATGGCACCAGCAATATTTGGCGTGCCTGCTTCAAATTTCCAAGGGAGATCATTCCAGGTAGTTTTTTCTTTTGTTACTTGCCTGATCATATCTCCGCCAAATAAAAATGGCTCCATGGTATCAAGGAGAAATCTTCGTCCATATAATATCCCTATTCCTGTTGGACCGCACATTTTATGGCTTGAAAATACCAAAAAATCACCATTTATTTTTTTCACATCTACCGGCATATGCGGCACACTTTGCGCAGCATCAATAATGCTTAATGCTCCAACTTCATGAGCCATTTTAGTAATTTGTCGAACATCATTAATAGTGCCAAGTGCATTTGAAACATGGCTTACAGAAACAATTTTAGTTTTCTTTGAAAAAAAATGGCTAGCATGGTTCATATCAAGCATACCATCTTTTTTTACAGGAATAAAATTTAGTTTAAACCCATACTTTAATGCCATCTGCTGCCATGGCACAAAATTAGAATGATGCTCCATCTCAGTAATGAGAATTTCATCGCCTTTTTTCAGTTGCTGCGCTAGTGAATAAGCTAATAAATTAATGCTTTCAGTTGTGTTTTTAGTAAAAATAATTTCGTCACTGCTTGCATTGATAAAATCCGCAGTTTTTTTATGGCTTTCTTCATAGGCAAGTGTCGCTTCTTCGCTTAAGGTGTGGATTCCTCGATGAATATTGGCATTGAATTGCTCATAATAATCATTCATAGCTTTTATTACTATTCGAGGTTTCTGTGTTGTCGCAGCATTATCTAAATAAACTAATGGTTTACCATGCACTTTTCTTTTTAACACAGGAAAATCTTTTCTTATTCTTTCAATATTCCTCTCCATATTTATTTGCATCTTAATGCGCCTCCTGAACAATTTGTTGATGAATAATTTCTTTCATCTCATCAATAATGCTTTGCTGAGGAAAGTGGTCTAATACTTGTGAAAAAAACCCTTCGACGATCATATGTTTTGCTTTTTCTTCGGCTATTCCTCGTGACATAAGATAAAATAATTTTTCTTGATCAACTTGGCCAATTGATGCGCCATGATTGCACTTTACATCATTTTGAGCAATTAATAATTTAGGAATTGCATCTGCTTCTGCTCCTTTATTTAAAATAAGGATGTCTTCTTTTTGATTTCCCTTGCTTTGGAATGCATGTTCTTTAATATCAACAAGCCCTCTATACAATGCTTTTGCCTTCTCTTTAACAGCGCCTCGCGCAAAAATTTCTGAATGGGTATGGTTGCCTTTATGAACAATAGCGGTATTAAGATCGAATTGTTGCTGTTTACTTGCAAGAAATAATCCATGAATATTGCATACACTTCCATTGCCTGCAAGTTCTGTTCTGGTATCAGCTTTTACATAACCGCTGCCAAAAGTTCCAATATACCAATTAATAGTTGCATCATTGCCAATAACAGCATTGTTTTGTTCAAAGCTGTAAATATGTTTTGCATAGTTCTGTGTTTTGACGATTTTTATACTGGCATTTTCTTTGACAATAACTTCGACATAATTCGTTCTGAATAGTTCTTCATTATTTGGAACGCGATTAGTAAATATAATGGTAGCAGCACTTCCTTCTTCAGCAATAATCAATGTATGGTCAAGCTGTGTTTTATTTAATGTTGAAAAATCAAGATAGATCGGTTGTTCAACAACAATATTTTTTGGAATAAAAACAAATGCGCCCCTCATAAAAAAACTTGTATGAAAACAATTAAATTTAAACCATTTTGTTTCATCATGTTCAAGATAATTATGGTGATCAGTACTTAGATTAATACTTTTGAATAAATATTGTTTTATCATCGCTTGATATTTCTCATCCTGTAGAGCTTGATGAAGATCAAGTGCAACGATGTGATTATCATTACTTTCATCACTAGTTTCATTATTATCGTCATTATTATTATTATTATTATTATTGCTGTTGTTATGGTTATTGGTGATGGTAAGCGATTGAATAGCAGGATTCAATTGCAAGGTATCAAGATCAAGATTATGTAGTGAAAAAAGAATAGTTGTTCCATACTTCATCTGTGGTTTCAGCAGTTCGCAATATTTATTGTATGCTTCTTTTCTTTTTTTTATAAGCCATGAAGGTTCCTGCCATTCTTCAGCCAATTTTTCAATAAATTCCATAGATGGAGTTATTTCAGAGAGCCTATTCATTATGATCACGTCATTATTTAGCCTATGCTATTCTCCATTTCAAGTTCGATCAGTCGATTTAATTCAATAGCATATTCTCCTGGAAGAAGCTTAGTTATTGGCTCAATAAATCCTGAAACAATCATTTTCATTGCCTGTTCTTCAGTTAATCCACGGCTCATAAGATAAAATAAATGTTCATCATTGATTTTACCAACAGTTGCTTCATGCGCTACTTCTACGGTATCTTCTTTAATTTCATTAAAGGGAATAGTATTAGAAACAGATTTTTCATCGATTAACAATGCATCGCATTGCACTGATGCTTTAGCGCCTTCAGCGCCCTTAATAATCTTAAGCAATCCCCTATACGTTGTTATTCCACCATCTTTGCTTAGTGATTTTGATTTTATGACTGAGGTGGTATTTTTCCCAATGTGGATCACTTTCATGCCAGTATCTTGGTTCTGTCCTTCGCCTGCAAATGCAATGCCAATAGAATCTCCCCGGCTGTGATCTCCTTTCAAAATAGTGCAAGGGTAGAGCATGGTTACACAACTTCCTAAATTACCATTAATCCATTCCATAATCCCATTTTTCTCAACAACAGCTCGTTTTGTATTCAAGTTATAAGTATTTTTACTCCAGTTTTCTACGCTGGAGTACCTTACTCTTGCGCCTTCCATAACATAAATTTCTACACAACCAGCATGAAGGTTGTTTTTTGAATAATGCGGCGCTGAACAACCTTCAATATAATGTACTTCACATCCTTTATCAGCAATGATTAAGGTATGTTCAAACTGTCCTAAACCAGGAGCATTCATTCTGAAATACGCTTGTAAGGGAACATCAACTTTCACGTTTGGAGGAACATAAATAAATGTCCCGCCGCTCCAAACAGCAGCGTGAAGCGCTGCAAATTTGTGATCACCAATAGGAACGCAATTTGTCATAAAAAATTTCTTCACCATTTCTGGATATTTTTGCAAAGCTACATCCATGTTTTCAAAAATAACTCCCTTTTTTTCCCATTCTTCTTTTAAGTTATGATACGCCATGGATGATTCATATTGTGCCCCAACTCCTGCAAGGCTTGTTCGTTCTGCTTCAGGAATCCCTAATTTTTCAAAGGTTCGTTTTATATCTTCAGGAACTTCATCCCATGTTGTAGCGTTCTCTGCACTATCAGGCTTAAAGAAATAGGTAATCTTGTTTAAATCGAGTTTATCCAAACTTGGTCCCCAGGTTGGAATCGGCAATTGTTTGAAGATTTCCAAAGCTTGCAATCTTTTTTGGAGCATCCATGCAGGTTCTTTTTTTTCATGTGAAATAGTCCTCACAATCTCTTCATGCAGTCCTTCGTCTGTTTTAAAGACCGACCGCGGAGTGTTTTTATGATCAAACATATCTCTGTTGATCTTATATTCTTTATACTCCTCCACTATTTGTGTTTGGGAAGCTGAACTCATATTTTATTCACCTCAATGTGTTTGTCGCATAATCTGCCACCATCATTATTGCAACGCAGATTATGCGACAACTCTCTATACTCTCACTTTATGAAGTGTAGCTGGATAGTTATCATGATGAATACATCCTAATTCAATAGGATTACATTGTTCAGGCATATCAGCAACTTGCTTATGAATCTTGCAAATCTCTTCACTATTTCTAATATGTTTTAAGATCCTTTGAATTTCGCGAATAGTATCAAATTTTTTTTGGATATGGCTTGCAGCAGTTTTGATCGCTGCAAGAGTTTCTTGGCTTAACTCAATTTTACAGCCACGCTTATTACTCATATATTGGCTTACCGTTGATTCTCTCAAAGCCAGGATTTCAGCAATTGTTTTTTGTGATCTCCCCAGTTCCTTGAGATATAAAGCAAGATATCTTCTAATAGTCGGAATAATATACATAACTTCAACTTCCTGCAATAACAATAAATCTACACTTGCCATGTTACATAACCTTAATCTTCACTATTGTGAACTAATTTATAAATATTGTGGATTTGAAGAGACAAATATTTATATACTCTTAGGTGGTGTACTACGCTAACATAAAATGTAGTGAATGAGAGGTGAAGTGTATGTCAGTCATTGTAAAAGCTAAAATAAAAGATGTTGCGAAAGGATTTAATGTTAGCGGTGATTTTGCCGATACATTGAGCAACAAAGTTGAGCAGTTAATAAAAGATGCTTGTTCAAGAGCAGAAGCCAATGGACGAAAAACAGTAATGGCAAAAGATCTTTGATTTTTTATTAATTTAAATATCGTACGTAATAAGTCTGGGGGTTTTAGCGCCTACTTTCGTGAAGCTCTTCTTAAATTTATATTGGGGATTTTTCGGAGTTCCAGAGAGAAAAATCCAATCAATAATCACATCAAAAGCTGAACCGGCGCTAAAACCTAAAGAAGACTTATTACGTACTAAATATCTAACATTTTAATAATTGTATCTTGGTCTTTAGAAAGGTAAGCTCTTCTTTAATTGCTTCCAGTCTTTGTTTATCAGTGACTTTTCTATTCATTTCCATAATTTCGTCAGTAAGAAGTTTAATTCTTTGTTTAAGAAAATGAAGCTTGTTATGATTCTTCTTTAAAGTATCTAAATGCAGTGTTCTTCTAAACACCATATCATAAGCGCTTTTTCCTGCGCT